>NZ_AEWE02000053.1:67159-134877 GCF_000190455.2 Pseudomonas sp. TJI-51 | reverse complement strand
GGGCGGCGCTCGGTCTCACATGCGCTGCAAAGGGTGTGGCGAACATAAACCAGCCAACTCACTCCGCCAATTCGACCAGCACCGTCCCTTCGCTGACCATATCCCCTTCCTGGCAGAACAACGCGTTCACCGTGCCATCATGAGGCGCGCGAATGCTGTGCTCCATTTTCATGGCCTCCAACACCACCAGCGCGGTACCGGCTTCCACCCGCTGCCCCGGCGCCACCAGCACCCGCACGATACTGCCGTTCATGGGGGCGCCCAAGCCGCCCTGGTGACCGTGGCTGGCCTCGGCCTCGGCGATCGGGTCGAAGGCTTCGATAGCATGCATCTCGCCGCCCCACTGCAAGTACAACGTAGCCCCCCGGCGCATCGCCAGGTGCTGGCGACGCACGCCGTCGTGGTCATGCACCAACTGCTCGCCCAGTAACTGCCAGGTGGGCGCCGCACTGTGCTCCAGGCCCACAGCGTGGTCCTGGCCAGCACTGACCAAGTGCAGGCTACTGCGCGCGGGCAGGCCCAGGCGCAGGCCGCTGCGCTCGGCCCATGGCGAACCGGGGTCATCTTCGCGCTGCTGCCCGGCCAGGCCCTGCCGCCAGGCTTCGGCTGCGGCCTCCCAGAAACTGACCGGCAGCGGCTGTGGTGCCGGCAGCAACGCGGCCTGGTGCCGCGCAATGAAGCCGGTATCCACCTGCGCCGCGGCGAACGCCGGGTGCGCCAGAATGCGCCGCAGAAACGCGAGGTTGGTCTTCACCCCACCAATGGCGAATTCGTCGAGCATCGCCAGCAAGCGCAGGCGTGCCTGTTCGCGGTTGTCGCCCCAGGCAATCAGCTTGCCCAGCATCGGGTCGTAGAACGGCGACACCGCATCGCCTTCGCTCACGCCACTGTCCACCCGCCGGCCTTCGCCAGCTGCCGATTCACGGTACAGCGCCAGCGTGCCGGTCGCCGGCAGAAACTCGTTGGCCGGGTCCTCGGCGTACAGGCGAACTTCAATGGCATGGCCGATCAGCGGCACCTGGTCCTGGGTAATCGGCAGGGCCTCGCCGCACGCCACACGAATTTGCCAGGCCACCAGATCCAGGCCGGTAATGGCCTCGGTGACCGGGTGCTCCACCTGCAGGCGGGTATTCATTTCCATGAAGAAGAACGCGCCACGGGCGTCGAGCAGGAATTCCACCGTACCGGCACCGACATAGCCAATCGCTTGCGCCGCCCGTACCGCTGCCTCGCCCATGGCCCGGCGCAGTTCGGCCGACAGGCCGGGGGCGGGGGCTTCTTCGACCACCTTCTGGTGGCGGCGCTGGATCGAGCAATCGCGCTCGTTGAGGTACAGGCAATGGCCGTGCTGGTCGGCGAACACCTGGATTTCCACATGGCGCGGCTTGAGCACGTACTTCTCCACCAGCATACGTGCATCGCCGAACGACGCCTGCGCCTCACGCTGGGCCGACGCCAGGGCATCGGCCAGCTGGCTTTCCTCCTCGACCACCTTCATGCCCTTGCCCCCACCGCCAGCGCTGGCTTTGAGCAGCACCGGGTAGCCGATGCGCCTGGCCGCGTCGCGGAAGGTGTCGAGGTCCTGGGCTTCGCCGTGGTAACCGGGCACCAGGGGCACCCCGGCGGCCTCCATCAACGCCTTGGCCGCCGACTTGCTGCCCATGGCGTCGATGGCGCTGGCCGGTGGGCCGAGGAAAATCAGCCCCGCCTGCTCGATGGCGCGGGCGAAGCCTGCGTTCTCGGACAGGAAACCGTAGCCTGGGTGAATGGCCTGGGCACCGCTGGCCTTGGCTGCAGCCAGCAGCTTGTCGACCAGCAGGTAGCTGTCGGCGGCCTTGGTGCCGCCCAGGTCCACGCGGATATCCGCTTCGCGGCTATGCCGCGCGTCACGGTCGATGGCGCTATGCACGGCGACGGTGGTCAGGCCCATGGCCTTGGCGGTGCGCATCACCCGGCAGGCGATTTCGCCGCGGTTGGCGACCAGCAGGGTGGTCAAAGCGGGGCGGCTCATGGGCGCGGCTCCTTGGTCTCAGCGGTTTGCCAGGCGGGTGGGCGTTTCTCCAGGAAGGCGCGCAGGCCCTCCTGGCCTTCGGCGCTGACGCGGATACGGGCGATGGTGTTCTCGCAGTAGCGGCGCAGCGCCGGGCTGAGTTCGCCGTCGTCCACTTCACGCAGCAGCTCTTTGGTGGCACGCAGGGCCAGCGGGGCGTTCTGCAGCAAGTTGTTCACCCATAGCGCCACCTGTGCGTCCAGCTCAGTGGCGGGGTATACCTCGGCCAGCAGGCCCAGTTCGCGGGCCCGTATACCGCTGAAGCGCTCGGCAGTCAGGGCATAGCGGCGCGCGGCACGCTCGCCGATGGCCTTGACCACGAACGGGCTGATCACCGCCGGGGCCAGGCCGATGCGCACTTCCGACAGGCACAACTGGGCGTCTTCGGCGCCAATGGCCATGTCACAGCAACTGATCAGGCCCAGTGCCCCGCCAAACGCCGCACCTTGGACCACGGCCAGGGTCGGTACCTTGAGCCGGTGCAGGGCGTACATCAGTTCGCCCAGTTCATGGGCGTCATCCAGGTTGGTGTTGAAATCCAGCTGCGCCGACTGCTGCATCCAGGCCAGGTCGGCACCGGCGCTGAAGTGCCGGCCACGCCCGCGCAACAGTACGAAGCGCAAGCCGGTATCGTCGGCCAGCCGATCGATGGCGACGATCAGCTCGCGGATCATCTGCGCGTTGAACGCGTTGTTCTTGTCCTCGCGGCTAAGCCACAGGGTGGCGAAGCCGCGGGGGTCGCGAATCACTTCGAGGGTGCTGAAATCGCTCATGGGTCACATCCGGAAAATGCCGAAGCGGCTCGCTTCGATCGGCGCGTTCAGCGCAACGGACAGTGCCAGGCCCAGTATGTCGCGGGTTTGCGCCGGGTCGATGACGCCGTCGTCCCATAGCCGGGCACTGGAGTAGTAGGGGTGGCCCTGCTGTTCGTACTGGTCGAGAATCGGCTGCTTGAGCCTGGCTTCGTCTTCAGCACTGAACGGCTGGCCACTGCGCTCGCTTTGCTCGCGCTTGACCTGGGCCAGCACACCGGCGGCCTGCTCGGCGCCCATCACACCGATCCGCGCGTTCGGCCACATCCACAAAAAGCGTGGGTCGTAGGCACGGCCGCACATGCCATAGTTGCCGGCACCGAAGCTGCCGCCGATGATCACCGTGAATTTCGGCACCTGGGCGCAGGCCACGGCGGTCACCAGCTTGGCGCCATGCTTGGCGATACCGCCTTCCTCGTACTTCTTGCCCACCATGAACCCGGTGATGTTCTGCAGGAACAGCAGCGGGATACCGCGCTGGCAGGCCAGCTCAATGAAGTGCGCGCCTTTTTGCGCCGCTTCGGCGAACAGGATGCCGTTGTTGGCCAGGATCGCCACCGGGTAGCCATGCAGGTGGGCAAAGCCGCAGACCAGGGTGGTACCGAACAACGCCTTGAATTCGTCGAACAGCGAGCCGTCTACCAGCCGGGCGATCACTTCGCGCACATCGAACGGCTGCTTGGCATCGGCGGGCACCACGCCATACAGCTCGTCGGCGGCGTACAGCGGTGCCACCGGGGCCAGGCGTTGCAGCTTGCCCAGCTTGTGCCAGTTGAGGTTGGCCACGCAGCGCCGGGCAATGGCCAGGGCGTGTTCGTCGTTGTCGGCGTAATGGTCGGCCACGCCGCTGGTACGGCAGTGCACATCGGCCCCGCCCAGGTCCTCCGCACTGACCACTTCGCCCGTGGCGGCTTTGACCAGCGGTGGGCCGGCGAGGAAAATGGTCGCCTGCTGGCGCACCATGATCGCTTCGTCGGCCATCGCCGGCACGTAGGCCCCACCGGCAGTGCACGAGCCCATCACCACGGCGATCTGCGGGATGCCCTGGGCGCTCATGTTGGCCTGGTTGAAGAAGATCCGACCGAAGTGCTCGCGGTCAGGGAAGACCTCGTCCTGGCGGGGCAGGTTGGCACCGCCCGAGTCCACCAGGTAGATGCACGGCAAGCGGTTTTGCTGGGCGATGGTCTGCGCACGCAGGTGCTTTTTCACCGTCAGCGGGTAGTACGAGCCACCTTTGACCGTAGCGTCGTTGGCCACGACCATGCATTCCACGCCTTCTACGCGGCCGATGCCGGCGATCACCCCGGCAGCCGGCACGTCCTCGCCGTAGACCTCGTGGGCCGCCAGCTGGCCGATCTCGAGGAACGGCGAGCCCGGGTCCAGCAGGCGGTCGATGCGCTCGCGTGGTAGCAGTTTGCCGCGGGAGGTGTGCCGTTCCTGAGCCTTGGGCCCGCCGCCCTGGGCGACCTGGGCCAGCAGGCCGCGCAGGGCCTGGACCTGGGCGGCCATGGCGGCATGGCTGTGGGCATAATCCGCCGCATTGGTGTTGAGCTGTGACTTGAGAATCATCATGACCCCTGGCGCAGATCAGCGCGTCTCGTTGAACAGTTCGCGGCCGATCAGCATCCGACGGATTTCGCTGGTGCCGGCACCGATCTCGTAGAGCTTGGCATCGCGCAGCAGGCGGCCAGCCGGGAATTCATTGATATAGCCGTTGCCGCCAAGGATCTGGATGGCTTCCAGGGCCATTTGCGTAGCACGCTCGGCGGTGTACAGGATGACCCCGGCAGCGTCCTTGCGCGTGGTCTCGCCACGGTCACAGGCCTGGGCCACGGCATACAGGTAGGCGCGGCTGGCATTGAGCTGGGTGTACATGTCGGCGATCTTGCCCTGGATCAGCTGGAACTCGCCGATACTCTGGCCGAACTGCTTGCGGTCGTGAATGTACGGCACCACCAGGTCCATACAGCTTTGCATGATGCCGGTCGGCCCGCCCGACAACACCACGCGCTCGTAGTCCAGGCCGCTCATCAACACGCGTACGCCGCCGTTCAGCTGGCCGAGCATGTTTTCTTCCGGTACTTCGACGTTGTCGAAGAACAGCTCGCAGGTGTTGGAGCCGCGCATGCCCAGCTTGTCGAACTTGTTGCTGCGGCTGAAGCCTGGCCAGTCGCGCTCGACGATGAACGCGGTGATGCCGTGGGCACCCTTGTCCAGGTCGGTCTTGGCATAGATCACGTAGGTATTGGCGTCGGGGCCGTTGGTGATCCAGGTCTTGCTGCCATTGAGTACGTAGCGGTCGCCGCGCTTTTCTGCGCGCAGCTTCATTGACACCACGTCGGAGCCGGCATTGGGCTCGCTCATGGCCAGCGCGCCGATGTGCTCGCCGCTGATCAGCTTGGGCAGGTACTTGAGTTTCTGTGCGTGGCTGCCGTTGCGGTTGATCTGGTTGACGCACAGGTTGGAGTGGGCACCGTACGACAGTGCCACCGACGCCGAGGCCCGGCTGATTTCCTCCATGGACACCACGTGGGCCAGGTAGCCGAGGCCGGCGCCGCCATATTCTTCCGACACGGTGATGCCCAACAGGCCCATGTCGCCGAACTTGCGCCACATATCGGCAGGGAACAGGTTGTCATGGTCGATTTGCGCGGCACGCGGGGCCAGCTCGGCGGCGACGAAGGTGCGCACCTGGTCACGGAGCATGTCGATGGTTTCGCCCAGGGCGAAGTTCAGGGTGGGGTAATGCATGCTGGGGCACCTTGTTGTTCTTGAAATGGGTTACACCGTAGCTCATGGAGCTGTCGCCGGACCCTGTGGGAGCGGGCGTGCCCGCGAACGCATCAGCAGGGCGGCCGTCATTTCCTGAATGATCGCATTCGCGGGCACGCCCGCTCCCACAGGGTTCGGCTTCACGCCTGAGGATCGGCGTTGTTCATCACCTTTACGTTAACGTAAACCTGGCTTAGGCCGGGTGTCAATCTGATCGTCACCTTTACGTAAACGTAAATCTGCGCCAGAGTATCTCCGCTTGCTTCAGCCGTGCCCAGAACAACCACAAGAAGGGACACCCATGAGTCAACCAAGCTATACCCGCGGCCGCCAGGACCAACCGTTGCTGACCCAGACCATCGGCCAGGCCTTTGACGCCACCGTGGCGCGTTGCGCCGATGGCCAAGCCCTGGTTTCGCGCCACCAGGGCCTGCGCTACAGCTGGCGGCAACTGGCCGAACAGGTCGACGCGTGTGCCCGCGCCTTGATGGCGCTGGGCCTGAACCGCGGCGACCGGCTGGGCCTTTGGTCACCCAACTGCGCTGAATGGTGCGTGTTGCAACTGGCCAGCGCCAAGGTCGGGGGGATCCTGGTCAACATCAACCCGGCCTACCGGGTGGGTGAGCTGGAATACGTGTTGCGCCAGGCCGGGTGCCGTTGGCTGGTCTGCGCCGATGCTTTCAAAAGCTCCGATTATCACGCCATGGTTCAGGCGCTGGTGCCAGAGCTGGCGAGCGCCCCCGCGGGCGCACTGGCCAGCCAGCGCCTACCCGAGCTGCGCGGGGTCATCAGCCTGGCAGCCAACCCGCCGGCCGGTTTCCTGGCATGGCAAGCCCTGGCCGGGCTGGCCGGGCAAACCTCGAGCGAAGCCTACCTGGCCCGCCAAAGCGGGCTGCAGTTCGACCAACCGGTGAATATCCAGTACACCTCCGGCACTACCGGTGCACCCAAGGGCGCCACGCTGAGCCACTACAACATCCTCAACAACGGCTTCATGGTCGGCGAAAGCCTGGGCCTGGGCGAGCGCGACCGCATGGTGATCCCGGTGCCCCTGTACCACTGCTTTGGCATGGTCATGGCCAACCTGGGTTGCATCACCCACGGCAGCACCATGATCTACCCCAACGATGCCTTCGATGCCGAACTCACCCTGCGTGCCGTGGCCGAGGAGCGTGCGAGCATTCTCTATGGCGTGCCTACCATGTTCATCGCCATGCTCGACCACCCGCTACGCGCCCAGGTGGACCTTTCCAGCCTGCGCAGCGGCATCATGGCAGGGGCCACCTGCCCGATCGAGGTGATGCGCCGGGTGATCGACCAGTTGCACATGGCCGAGGTGCAAATCGCCTATGGCATGACCGAAACCAGCCCGGTTTCGCTGCAAACCGGGCCAGAGGATGAGCTGGAGCTACGGGTTACCACCGTTGGCCGCACGCAGCCACAGCTGGAAAACAAGCTGGTGGACGCTGACGGCTGTATCGTTCCGCGCGGCGAGATCGGCGAACTGTGCACGCGCGGCTACAGCGTGATGCTCGGCTACTGGGACAACCCCGAGGGTACCGCGGCAGCCATCGACCCGGCCGGCTGGATGCACTCGGGTGACCTGGCGGTGATGGACGAACACGGCTACGTGCGGATCGTGGGGCGCAACAAGGACATGATCATCCGCGGTGGCGAGAACATCTACCCGCGCGAGCTGGAAGAATTCTTCTATACCCACCCGGCAGTGGCGGACGCCCAGGTGATCGGTATTCCGTGCAGCCGTTATGGCGAGCAGATCGTCGCATGGGTCAAGTTGCACCCTGGCCACACGGCCACCGCCGAAGAACTGCAATGCTGGTGCAAGGCACGTATAGCCCACTACAAGGTGCCGCGGCATATCCGTTTCGTAGACGAATACCCGATGACGGTAACCGGTAAGGTGCAGAAGTTTCGCATGCGCGAGATCAGCATCGCCGAACTCGGTGCCGATGGCGCGGGTTGACGGACCAGGCTGCCCGGTTTACCCGCACCGGCAGTTGCCCGCCTGCACCGACCTTGCGGGCGGCAAGGTCGGTAACCTGGTCTACCCTTAGGCTTTCACCGGTGGTTCCTGGTTCGGCGGGTCGCCCACCGTCGGCGGTTCGGTTGGCTTGACCGGCAACTCGTCCGGGTCTTGCTCCGGCACGGGCGGCGGCAAGCTCGGGTCGTCGATGTTCGGATCGGGAGTTTCCGGTGGTGTTGGAATGTTCATGGCCTGACCTCGCGTGGGTGGTTTGAAGAGGTACTGCAGGCTTGGACTTCGGCCAGCTGCGATTCGCTCATTTTTTTTGAACCCTCACGCCCGCGCCCGGCTCTGAACCCTTACCGCCACCAGCCTGAGGGAGCAAGGTCGATGTCACGAAACGAGCTTTTTGAAAGCGTGCCAATGGCCAACGATCATCCTGACCAGGCCATTAGCCTGGCCCAGGCGCTGCTGGCCCCTCGCATCGTGATCGAGGACACCCAGCCGGTGCTCGACGCCGGCACCTTCGCAGCCAAGGCCATCAGCGGTCAACCGGTTGCCGTCAGCACCAAGGTCTACAGCGATGGCCACGACCGCCTGGCCGTGGTGCTCAACTGGCGCCCGGCGCACAGCCAGCGCTGGCACTCGGTGCCGATGCAGTCGGCGGGCAACGACCTGTGGCTGGCCGAGTTCACCCCCACCGAGCTGGGGCCGCACCTGTTCGGCATTCAGGCCTGGATAGACCCGTTCGCCACGTACTGCCACGACCTGGAAAAAAAGTACCACGCCGGCGTCGAGGTCAGGCTGGAGCTGGAAGAGGGGCGGCTGATGCTCGGCCAGGGCATTGCCCTGTGCGATGGCGCCGTGCGCAACGAGCTTGAGGCCGTGCTGCAGCGCCTGGCGGAGGTGGGCAGTGATGACCAGGTGGCGCTGCTGCTGGACCCGCGCACCGCCCGGCTGATGGCCGAGGCCGAGCACCGCAGCTACCTGGCCCGCAGCCGCGAATTCCCGCTCGATGTGGACCGCCCGGCTGCGCAGTTCGCCAGCTGGTACGAACTGTTTCCACGCTCGATAACCGATGACCCGCAGCGCCATGGCACCTTCAACGATGTGCACCAGCGGCTGCCGATGATCCGTGACATGGGCTTCGACGTGCTGTACTTCCCGCCCATTCACCCTATTGGCCTGCAGCACCGCAAGGGGCGCAACAATGCGCTCACGGCCGAGCCGGGTGACCCGGGCAGCCCGTATGCCATCGGCAGTGCAGAGGGTGGCCACGAAGCGATTCACCCGCAGTTGGGCAGCCGTGAAGACTTCCGCCGCCTGGTGGCTGCTGCTGCCGAGCACGGCCTGGAAATTGCCCTCGACTTCGCCATCCAGTGCTCCCAGGACCACCCCTGGCTCAAGCAGCACCCGGGCTGGTTCAGTTGGCGCCCGGACGGCACCATCCGCTATGCCGAGAACCCGCCAAAAAAATACCAGGACATCGTCAACGTCGACTTCTATGCCCCCGAAGCAGTACCCAGCCTCTGGTTGGCGCTGCGCGATGTGGTGGTGGGCTGGGTCGAGGAAGGCGTGAAGACGTTCCGCGTCGATAACCCGCACACCAAGCCGCTGCCGTTCTGGCAATGGCTGATCGCCAATGTGCGCAGCCAGTACCCGGAGGTCATCTTCCTTGCAGAGGCGTTCACCAAGCCTGCCATGATGGCGCGCCTGGGCAAGGTCGGCTATGCGCAAAGCTACACCTACTTCACCTGGCGCAACACCAAGCAAGAGCTGCGCGAATTTTTCGAGCAACTCAACCAGCCGCCATGGAGCCAGTGCTACCGCCCCAATTTCTTCGTCAATACCCCCGACATCAACCCGTTCTTCCTGCACACCTCCGGCCGTGCCGGTTTCCTCATTCGTGCAGCATTGGCGACCATGGGTTCAGGGTTGTGGGGCATGTATTCCGGGTTCGAACTGTGCGAAAGCGCCGCGTTGCCAGGCAAGGAGGAATACCTGGACTCGGAGAAATACCAGCTGCGCCCACGCGACTTCAGCCAGCCTGGCAACATCATTGCCGAAATCGCCCAGCTCAATCGCATCCGCCGGCAGAACCCGGCCTTGCAAACCCACCTCGGCGTCGCGTTCTTCAACTGCTGGAACGACAACATCCTGTACTTCGCCAAGCGTACGCCCGAGCGCGACAACTACATCCTCGTGGCAATCAGCCTAGACCCGCACAACGCCCAGGAGGCGCACTTCGAGCTGCCGCTGTGGGAGCTGGGGCTCGATGACAACGCCCAAACCCAGGGTGAAGACCTGATGAATGGCCACCGCTGGTCGTGGTACGGCAAGACCCAGTTCATGCGCATCGAACCTTGGCACCAACCATTCGGCATCTGGCGTATCGAAAAGGCCGGTTAGGGCATAGGTACCGGGCCGCCTCGCGGCCCATCGCCGGCAAATAGGCTGCACGGCAGCCGCAACGCCAGCCAACACGGTCCACAGACATGCAAGGAGTCACCCATGGCCAAGCGTTCCCGCCCGGCAGCCTTCATCGACGACCCGCTGTGGTACAAGGACGCTGTCATCTACCAGTTGCACATCAAGTCGTTCTTCGACTCGAACAACGATGGCATCGGTGATTTCGCCGGCCTGATCAGCAAGCTGGACTACATCGCCGAGCTGGGCGTCAACACCCTGTGGTTGCTGCCGTTCTACCCTTCGCCGCGGCGCGACGACGGCTACGACATCGCCGAGTACAAGGCCGTGCACCCCGACTACGGCAGCATGGCCGATGCCCGGCGCTTCATCGCCGAGGCGCACAAGCGTGGCCTGCGGGTTATCACCGAGCTGGTCATCAACCACACCAGCGACCAGCACCCTTGGTTCCAGCGCGCCCGCCACGCCAAGCGTGGCAGCAAGGCGCGCGACTTTTACGTATGGTCCGATGACGACCAGAAGTACGATGGCACCCGCATCATTTTCCTCGACACCGAAAAGTCCAACTGGACCTGGGACCCGGTGGCAGGCCAGTATTTCTGGCACCGCTTCTACTCGCACCAGCCAGACCTCAACTTCGACAACCCGCAGGTGCTCAAGGCGGTAATCGGGGTGATGCGCTTCTGGCTCGACCTGGGCGTGGACGGGCTGCGTCTGGACGCCATCCCTTACCTGATCGAACGCGATGGTACCAACAACGAAAACCTCGCTGAAACCCACGGGGTGCTCAGGGCCATTCGCGCCGAGATCGATGCCAACTACCCAGACCGCATGCTGCTTGCCGAAGCCAACCAGTGGCCGGAGGACACCCGCCCGTACTTCGGCGAAGGCGACGGCGACGAATGCCACATGGCCTTTCATTTCCCGCTGATGCCGCGCATGTACATGGCCTTGGCCATGGAGGACCGTTTCCCGATCACCGACATCCTGCGCCAGACCCCGGAGATCCCGGCCAACTGCCAATGGGCGATCTTTCTGCGCAACCACGACGAGCTGACCCTGGAAATGGTCACCGACCGCGAGCGCGACTACCTGTGGAACTACTACGCAGAAGACCGCCGCGCGCGCATCAACCTGGGCATCCGTCGGCGCCTGGCGCCCTTGCTGCAGCGTGACCGCCGGCGCATCGAACTGCTCACCAGCCTGCTGCTGTCGATGCCCGGCACGCCCACGCTGTACTACGGTGACGAGCTGGGCATGGGCGACAACATCTACCTGGGCGACCGCGATGGCGTGCGCACGCCCATGCAATGGTCGCCGGACCGCAATGGCGGTTTTTCCCGCGCCGACCCACAGCGCCTGGTGCTGCCCCCGGTGATGGACCCGTTGTATGGCTACCAGACGGTCAACGTCGAGGCACAAAGCCACGACCCGCACTCGCTGCTCAACTGGACCCGGCGCATGCTGGCGGTGCGCAAGCAGCAGAAGGCTTTCGGCCGTGGCACGCTGCGCACGCTGAGCCCCAGCAACCGGCGCATCCTGGCCTACATTCGCGAATACACCGATGCCGATGGCAACACCGAGGTCATCCTGTGCGTGGCCAACGTTTCCCGCGCCGCCCAGGCGGCAGAACTGGAATTGTCACAGTACGCCGACAAAGTACCGGTGGAGATGCTCGGCGGCAGTGCGTTCCCGCCAATCGGTCAGCTGCCGTTCCTGCTGACTTTGCCACCTTATGGCTTTTACTGGTTCCTGCTGGCTTCGCACGACCGTATGCCCAGCTGGCACGCCCAGCCCACCGAGGGGTTACCCGAATTGATTACGCTGGTATTGCGCAAACGCATGGAAGAACTGCTGGCGGCGCCTGCCAGCGACACCCTGCAAACCAACATCCTGCCCCAGTACCTGCCGAAACGGCGCTGGTTCGCGGGCAAGGAAGGGCCCATAGACCAGGTGCGGCTGTGTTATGGCGTGCGTTTCGGCACCGCCACTACGCCGGTATTACTCAGCGAGCTCGAAGTGCTCAGTGACGGCGTGGCCACCCGTTATCAATTGCCGTTCGGGCTGCTGCCCGAGGAGCAGATCAACAGTGCGCTGCCACAGCAACTGGCGTTGTCCCGGGTGCGCCGGGCCCATCAGGTGGGTCTGATTACCGATGCGTTCGTGCTTGAGCCGTTCATCCGCGCCGTATTGCGTGCGTGCCAGGAAAGCACGCGGCTGGCGTGCGGCGACGCTGACGGCGAGCTGCGTTTCGACAGCACCGAGCAACTGGCCGGCCTGGGGCTGAATGAAGAAAGCGAGGTGCGCTACCTCAGCGCCGAACAGTCCAACAGCTCGGTGGTCATCGGCGACCGCGTGGTGCTCAAGTTGATCCGCCGGGTCAACCCGGGCATTCACCCGGAGCTTGAAATGAGCGCCTACCTGACCGCTGCCGGCTTTGCCAATATTTCACCACTGCTGGCCTGGGTCAGCCGCGTAGATGCGCAGGCAGCCCCGCACCTGCTGATGATCGCCCAAGGCTACCTGAGCAACCAGGGCGACGCCTGGGCCTGGACCCAGAACACCCTGGAGCGCGCCATCCGTGACCAGATGGAGCCCACCCGTTCGGATACCGAGGCACATACCGACGCCCTCGCCGAACTCACAGCCTTCGCCGCCTTGTTCGGCCAGCGCCTGGGCGAGATGCACGTGTTGCTGGCAGCACCCACCGATGACCCGGCCTTCCAGCCGCGGCCCAGCGATGCCCACGACCGCGAACGCTGGGTGACCCAGATCAGTGCCGAGTTGACCCATGCCCTCGACCTGCTGGCGCAGCACCGCGACCACCTGGACCACGACAGCCAGACGCTGGTCGACGACCTGCAGCAACAGCGTGACGGCCTGGTCGAGCATGTTCGCCAGTTGGCCGAGCAGGCCGAGGGCGGCTTGCTGATGCGCGTGCACGGTGACTTGCACCTGGGCCAGGTGCTGGTGGTGCAGGGTGATGCCTACCTGATCGATTTCGAGGGTGAGCCGGCCCGACCCCTGGAAGAACGCAGGGCCAAACACAGCCCCTACAAAGATGTCAGCGGCGTATTGCGGTCGTTGGACTATGCTGCTGCGATGATCTTGCGCAGCGCGTCTACGGTGGACCTTTCCGACGCGGCACGGCAAGCCCGGCAACGGGTGGCCCGGCAGTACCTGCACCAGTCGCGGCATGCCTTTGTCGAGGCGTACGGCCTGGCCACCGCTGCCATGCCCCACGCCTGGCAGCAGGCGGAAGGCGAGCGCGCTGCACTGGAGCTTTTCTGCCTGGAAAAGGCCGCCTACGAAATTACTTATGAAGCCGAGAATCGGCCGAGTTGGCTGGCCGTGCCTTTGCATGGCCTGCATGGACTGATCAGTACCTGGGGAGAGTCAGAATGAACGTAACAACGCGTGAAAACGGCGGCCTTCGGCAACGGGACCTCGATGCCCTGGCCCGCGCCGAACACGCCGATCCATTTGCGGTACTCGGCCCCCATGACGACGGCGCAGGCGGGCAGGTGGTCAACGCCTTCCTCCCCGGCGCCCTGAATGTGCGCATTCTTGCCCGCAAAGACGGGCGCCTCCTCACCGAAATGGCGCAGGGCAGCCTGCCAGGCTTGTTCACCGCGCACCTCGATACAGCACAGCCTTACCTGCTGCAGATCGGCTGGGCCGGTGGCGAGCAGGTGACCGAGGACCCGTATAGCTTCGGTCCGCAACTGGGCGACATGGACCTGCACCTGTTTGCCGAGGGCAACCACCGCGACCTGTCCGGGCGTTTCGGCGCGCAGCCGGTGCAGGTCGAGGGCGTCGACGGGGTGTGCTTTTCGGTGTGGGCCCCCAACGCCCGGCGGGTATCGGTGGTGGGCGACTTCAACAACTGGGATGGGCGCCGCCACCTGATGCGCCTGCGCCATGGTGCCGGGGTGTGGGAGCTGTTCATCCCACGGCTGGGCGTGGGTGAAACCTACAAGTTCGAAGTGCTCGGCAAGGATGGCATCCTGCCGTTGAAGGCCGACCCCCTGGCCCGCGCCACCGAATTGCCGCCGAGCACGGCGTCCAAGGTAGCGGGTGAGCTGGGCCATGCCTGGCAAGACCACGACTGGATGGCGCAACGGGCGCAGCGCCATGCGTACAACGCGCCATTGTCGATCTATGAGCTGCACCCCGGCTCCTGGCGCTGCGAAATGGACGAGGCCGGCGAGGTCGGGCGCTACTACAACTGGCGGGAACTGGCCGAGCGCCTGGTGCCGTATGTGCAGGCGCTGGGCTTCACCCATATTGAACTGCTGCCGATCATGGAACACCCGTTCGGCGGTTCCTGGGGCTACCAGCCACTGTCGATGTTCGCCCCCACCTCGCGCTACGGCAGTGCCGAGGACTTCGCCGCGTTCATCGATGCCTGCCACCAGGGCGGCATCGGGGTATTGCTCGACTGGGTACCGGCGCACTTCCCGACAGACGAACATGGCCTGGCGCGCTTCGACGGCACGGCCCTGTACGAGTACGACAACCCGCTGGAAGGCTACCACCAGGACTGGAACACGCTGATCTACAACCTGGGCCGCAATGAGGTGCGCGGGTTCATGATGGCCTCTGCGCTGCATTGGTTGAAGCATTTCCACATCGACGGGCTGCGCGTCGATGCGGTGGCCTCGATGCTGTACCGGGACTATTCGCGCAAGGCCGGCGAGTGGGTGCCCAACCGCCACGGCGGGCGCGAAAACCTCGAGGCCATCGACTTCATTCGCCACCTCAACGGTGTGGCGGCCCATGAGGCGCCGGGGGCGTTGATCATCGCCGAGGAGTCCACCGCCTGGCCCGGGGTCAGCCAGCCGATCGAGCAGGGCGGGCTGGGCTTTGCCTACAAGTGGAACATGGGCTGGATGCACGACACCCTGCACTATATCCAGAACGACCCGGTCCACCGTGCCCACCACCACAACGAGATGAGCTTTGGCCTGGTGTATGCCTATTCCGAGCATTTCATCCTGCCCATTTCCCACGACGAAGTGGTACACGGCAAGCACTCGCTGATCGACAAGATGCCCGGCGACCGCTGGCAGAAGTTCGCCAACCTGCGCGCTTACCTGGCCTTCATGTGGGCCCACCCCGGCAAGAAGCTGCTGTTCATGGGCTGCGAATTTGGCCAGTGGCGGGAGTGGAACCACGATAGCCAGCTGGACTGGTACCTGCTGCAGTACCCTGAGCACCAAGGCGTGCAGCGCCTGGTGAGTGACCTCAACCGGCTGTACCGCGAGGTGCCTGCGTTGCATGAGCAGGACTGCCAGCCACAGGGCTTCCAGTGGCTGATCGGTGACGATGCGCAGAACAGCGTGTTTGCCTGGCTGCGCTGGAGCAGCAGTGGCGAACCCGTGCTGGTGGTCGCCAACTTCACCCCGGTTCCGCGTGAGGGTTACCGCATTGGCGTGCCGTTCGGCGAGCGCTGGCAGGAGCTGTTGAACAGCGATGCCGAGATGTACGCCGGCTCCAATGTCGGCAACCTTGGGCTGGTGCACAGCGAAGACATCGCCAGCCACGGCCAGCCGCAGTCGCTGGCCCTGAACCTGCCCCCGCTGGGTGTGCTGGTGATGAAGCCCGCCTGATGCACCTGCTGTGCTGGCCCTGCCGGTGGTTTGCCGGCGCCAGGGCCAGCGCAGGCTACCACCGCATGCGCACCCCAAGGCTGCCAATCAGCCCATTGAGGTCATTGCCATCCACATCGCTGCTGTAGTCGGCACTGACGAACATGGCCACCGAGGGCGTTACCCGCGCCACCAGCCCCAGGCCCAGTTCCACCGTTGTCGAAAAGCGCGAACTGGAGATCTTGTCGACCTGTTCCAGCTTCACTTCGTCAGGGTTGCTGAAGTCATACCACACGTTGGTCCGCACATAAGGCTCCAGAGGCATGCCGCGCATTTCATAGCGCCCGGACAATGTGGCGCCGACGCGGCCGCTCCAGCTGGGCTGGCTGTCGAAGGCCTGCCGGGTTGCGTGCTGCCCTTGGCTGCCGGTTAAGTACTGCTGGTTCATCAATTGCGCCTGGGGTTCGATCACCCAACTGCCAGCCAGTGGGATCGGATAGCCGCCCTCCACCGAGAAGGTCATCGCGTGGCCGCTGTCGCCCGGCCGTTGGCCGGTGTCACCCCCGCCATCCACCTCGATGCGCGAACCCACGGCCACGGCATCCAGGTGCCAGCCCTGCGCGTGGGCCATGCTCCAGTACATGCCCTGGTTTTCCCCGCTCAGTTGCGCGGTATTGCGCGGCTTGTCGCCCAACAGCGGGCGCATGCCATTGAAGCTGCTTTGCAGGTTGTTGTGGCCGACCACCCTCCCGGCGCGTTGCACATCGCCTGCTGGCGTTGCACGTACGAACAACTCGGGGCCGGTCATCAGCTGCAGGTCGGGCGCTGCGAACGGTTCGGGCGCTTGCGTGCCGTTGCGGGGTAGAGGCGGATAAAGCTGGGACCACTCATACGCGAACGTTTCCACCGGGGTTGCCAGAAGCAGCGACGTGGAAACCGCGTAGAAAAGACGGTCGATGCGCACGGGGCTCGAAGTGGTTTTCATGGCGGGTCTCCTTTGCTCTTGTGAAGTACAGCTTGAGGACCTGGTCTGTTGTCACAGGCTGTACGGCAAAACAGAGGGCGACCCAAACCAGCACGCCCGCTTCGGCACACGCGCCCAAAGGCGCGCGCTAGAGGCTCGGCGCGAGATTTTTACTGCTCGGTAATCTTCAGCTAAGGAGAGGGGAGGGCTTGCGTCAAGAAAACGTGAAAGGCCCGTTCACCTTTTGTGGGGGTGACCAAGGCGCTGATTCAAAAGAAAAACCGTGCGGCTATAGCGGCGTTTGCTATTTCCCGCACGGGCGCTATGAAGAATGATTGCTAGCGCCACGCTTTGACAGTGGCGGCGTTCGATCTCACAGGCACTGAAGAGGCCGCGGCGGGCACCTGCCCACCGCGCCTGCCCGGTTCACTCGTCTTCGCGTTGCAACACCATTAACACCATCGAGCGCCCCTTCACCTCGAAGGTGCTGTCGAACTGCAGGTGCTGGCCCTTGCGCAGTTCGGGCCGGTCAGTGTCGATCAGGCAGTTCCAGTGATCGCCATCCGGTACTGTCGGCAGCTTGAACGGCACCACATCATGGTGCGAGTTGACGATCAGCAGCACGGTTGCCTCGGCACCGGGCCGGGCAATACCGCTGACCTGCGCGCGGCCATCGATCAGCATGCCCAGGCAGCGGCCGTGCGGGTCTTCCCACTGTTCCACGGTCATCTCGCCGCCATCCGGTGCCAGCCAGGTCACGTCCTTGACCCCGATCGCTTCGTTGTAATCGCCGACCAGGAACCTCGAGCGGCGCAGTACCGGGTAGGTGAGGCGCAGGCGAGTCAGGCGCTTGACGAAGGCCAGCAGCTCTTTGCCTTCCTCGTCGAGGTTCCAGTTGATCCAGCCGATCTCACTGTCCTGGCAGTAGGCGTTGTTGTTGCCGTGCTGGGTGCGGCTGAACTCGTCGCCCGCCACGATCATCGGCGTGCCCTGGGCCAGCAGCAAAGTGGCGAAGAAGTTGCGCATCTGGCGCATGCGCAGGGCGTTCACGGCCGGGTCTTCGGTCGGCCCTTCGGCGCCGCAGTTCCACGACAGGTTGTTGTCGGTACCGTCCTGGTTGTTTTCGTCGTTGTCTTCGTTGTGCTTGTGGTTGTACGACACCAGGTCGCGCAAGGTAAAACCGTCATGGGCGGTGATGAAGTTCACCGAGGAGTACGGCCGGCGGCCACGGTTGTTGAACATGTCGCCTGAGGCCGTCATGCGCGCGGCAAAGTCGGCCAGCTGGCCTTCATCGCCTTTCCAGAAGGCGCGCACGGTGTCGCGGAAGCGGTCGTTCCATTCGGCCCAGCCGGGGGCGAAGTTGCCCACCTGGTAGCCGCCTGGCCCGCAGTCCCATGGCTCGGCAATCAGTTTGACCTGGCTCAGCATCGGGTCTTGGCGGCAGGCCACGAGGAAGCCGTGGCGCTCGCTGTAGCCGTCATGGTACCGGCCAAGGATGGTCGCCAAGTCGAAGCGGAAGCCGTCCACGTGCATTTCGCCGGCCCAGTAGCGCAGCGAGTCGGTGACCAGTTGCAGCACGCAGGGGTGGCTCAGGTCCAGGGTGTTGCCGGTGCCGGAGTCGTTGATGTAGTAGCGCTTGTCATCCGGCATCAGGCGGTAGTACGAGGCGTTGTCGATACCGCGCATCGACAGGGTCGGGCCGCGTTCGTTGCCCTCGGCGGTATGGTTGTAGACCACATCGAGAATCACCTCCAGCCCGGCGTCGTGCAGGTGCGCGACCATCTCCTTGAACTCGGCGATCTTGCCGCTGGCCAGGTAGCGCGGGTGGGGCGCGAAAAAGGCGATGCTGTTGTAGCCCCAGTAGTTGTTCAGGCCCTTGTCCAGCAGGTGCTGGTCGTTGACGAACGCGTGAATCGGCAGCAACTCGATACTGGAAACACCCAGGTCCTTGATGTGCTTGAGCAATTCGTCGTTGGCCAAGCCGGCGAAGGTACCGCGCAGCTCCTCCGGCACAGCGGGGTGGCGCATGCTGATGCCGCGGGTGTGCGCCTCGTAGAGGATGGTGCGCTCCCAAGGTACTTGTACCCGCTCGTCACGGCCCCAGGTGAAGGCCGGGTCGATCACCTTGCACTTGGGCACGAAGGGGGCGCTGTCACGTTCATCGAACGACAGGTCGTCGTCTGGGTGGCCGATGGTGTAGCCAAACAGCGCCTCGGACCACTTCAGTTCGCCGACCAACTGCTTGGCATAAGGGTCGATCAGCAGTTTGTTGGGGTTGAAGCGGTGACCGTTTTGCGGCTCGTACGGGCCGTAGACGCGGTAGCCATACACCAGGCCCGGGTGCGCATCGGGCAGGTAGCCATGGTAGATCTCGTCCGTGTATTCGGGCAGCTCGATGCGTTCGAGCTCATGCTCGCCGGTGGAGTCGAACAGGCACAGCTCGACCTTGGTGGCATTGGCCGAAAACAGGGCGAAGTTGACGCCCAGCCCATCCCAGGTGGCGCCGAGGGGAAAGGGTTGGCCTTCGCGGATGCGGGTTGGGGCAACCGAGCGGGTTTTCTTCGGGGTACGGGGGCTCATGGCAATCCTCAAATGGCCGTGGTGAAAGGTATGGAAGTGATGCAGTGCTGCCCAGGTGCCCTCTCGGTGGCGCCCGGTCCCCCTGAAGCAACCACGACCGCCAGCCGTGTGGCGATCATGGGGGAGCGGGCAGGCCGCGAAGTGGCCGAAACCGGTTTAACCGGCAGTTGGCTTTTTGACCGCCCTTGGTTTCTTCGCCGCCGTGGGTTTAACCCCCGGCAGTGCCGCTACCTTGGGTTCGGCCGGCGGCTTGGGCTCGGCTGCCGGCTTGGGTTTGGCAGGGGCCCGCTTGCGCGGTGCGGCTTTTGGCGCCAGGGCCTCGGCCTCGGCCAGCTTGCGGGCCATTTCCCAGTGGCGGTCTTCCTGGCCGGCGGGTTTACCTTCTGACTCCCAGATCTGGTAGGCAAATTCGCGAATACGCTTTTCATCGACACTCATCGAAACGCTCCTGATGCTCAAGATTGTTGGATCAACAGGTTGACCGGAAACTCCGCCAGCACGGCGCTCAACATCAGC
Source organism: Pseudomonas sp. TJI-51 (assembly GCF_000190455.2). NCBI lineage: Bacteria > Pseudomonadati > Pseudomonadota > Gammaproteobacteria > Pseudomonadales > Pseudomonadaceae > Pseudomonas > Pseudomonas sp. TJI-51. Next base: position 115,181 of record NZ_AEWE02000053.1, on the reverse strand, counting down.
TCCCTTGATGAGCTGACCGCCGCGCATGGGAAAAGTCCCGTCGAATTGGCAGGTGATACGGCAAACGGTAAAACCAGCCGGGTGTCGTCCCAGTTCTGTGCCGGGATCAACGGTGTTGGCGCGCTGCCGAGCAGGCTGTTGGCCAGGCGTGGGGCCACGACGATGGCGCGTTCGCCTTCACCCAGCCGGGCGAAGGCGACGACCTTGTCGGCATGCCGGCCCTGTACCGTCAGCGGCAGGTAGGCGCCGCGGCGGAACAGCTCGGCGTGCGCCTGGCGGCAGTCCAGCACACGGGCTACCAAGGCCTGCTTGAGGCGGCCGTCGCGCCAGTGCGACAGCAGCTCGGCCACAGGGGTGGCGCTTTCCAGGGTGGCACGCCGCAAAGCGTAGTCCACGGCGCGGCGGTTGTCCGGGTCGACCAGGCTCAGGTCCCAGTATTCGTTGCCCTGGTACAGGTCGGGCACGCCCGGGGTGGTCATGCGCAGCAGGGCCTGCACCAGGCCATTGAGGGCGCCGGGGCAGGCGAGCAGTTGTGCGGCATCGGCCACCGATTGGCGCAACTGCTGGTTTTCACTGCCCAGCAGCAAACCGTCCAGGTAGCGGGCACAGGCCGCCTCGTAGGCTTCGTTCGGTGCGTTCCAGCTGCTGCGCAGCTTGGCCTCGCGCAGGGCCTTCTGCTGCCACTGGCGCACGCGTTCGGCGTATTGGCGCAAGGCGTTGGCGTCGTGCAGGTCAAGGTCCAGCGGCCAACTGCCGAGCAGCGTCTGCAACAGCATCAGCTCGTCGCCGGGGCTGGGCGCCAGGCCGTCCTCCAGCGGCGCACGCAGCGGCGCCGCCAGCTCGCGCCAGTGCTCCACGCGGCTGGCCAGCCACGGCCCACGCTCGCTGAGCACAGCCAGGCGGGCGCGTGTGTCTTCGCCACGCTTGTGGTCATGGGTGGCGGTGGCCAGCAGGTTGTCGGGGAAGTCACGCAGGCGCCGTTGCGCTTCGTTGTGGAAGTGCGCCAGCGGGGCACTGAAGCGCTCGGCCTCGAAGCCCACATCGTTGCGCGACAGCAGCCGCGCGCTGCGGTAGAAGGCCGTGTCCTCCACCGCCTTGGCGGCACTGGGCGCGGTCAGTTGCTGGAAGCGTACGCAGGCATGGCGCAACTGCTTGCGCGCGCGCCCCGACGGCAATTGCCGCCAGCCTTGGCCACCCAGCCACTGTTCCAGCTGGTCGAGCAACGGCCAGTCGGCTTCGGCCAGGTCCTGGCGGGCATTGGTCAGGGCTTGCTGGAAAAACACTTCGTCTTCAGCCGGGCGCCCGCAAGCATTGAAGTAGGTGCGGTAGACCGGATAGTGCGCCACCAGCGCCTGCAAGGCACGGCGGATGGCGCCCAAGGTCAGGTCGCGGGTCATCAGGTCGTTGCGGGCGACCTGCAACAGCGCCTGGGCTACCGACTCGCAGTCGCCTGCCAGGCTGGCGTTGAGCACCAGGTGGCGCGCCTGGCGCACTTCTTCAGCAAAGGCCGGGCGCTCGCTGACGTTGGCCCACAACTCGGTCAGCGGTGCTTCGCCGGCCGGGTCGTGCTGCAGCAGCGATACCTGGTTCATGAACTCGTAGCCAGTGGTGCCGTCGGTGTGCCAGTCGAGGTGCAGGTGTTCGCCGCTGCCGAGAATCTTTTCCACGTAGATCGGGAAGTGTTCGACCGCGGCGTTCAGCGGCCGACTGGCCAGCAGGCCGTCGACGCGCCGGCGCAGCTTGCGGCAATAGCCGCGCGGGTCGGCCAGGCCGTCGATATGGTCAATGCGCAGGCCGTCCACCAGGCCGCGTTCGATCAGCTCGAAGAGCTTGGCGTGGGTCGCCTCGAACACCACCGCGCGCTCGACCCGCAGGCCACCCAGTTCGTTGATGTCGAAGAAGCGCCGCCAGTTGATGTCGTCGGCGGCGGTGCGCCAGCTGGCCAGCCGGTAAGTCTGGCGCTCCAGCAGCAGGTGCAGGCGCTTGAAGCCGCTTTCGGCACGGCTGTCGAACGCCACCAGGGCCGATTCGAGGTCGGCACCCTGCTGCACCAGGCGCGCCAGTTCGGCCTGCAGGGGCAGGGCGTCAGCCAATGGCGTGGCCGCTTCGCCCAGCGCCGTGAAATGCTCTGCCAGGGCCTGCAAGGCGGGGTCCGGGCTCAGGGCCAGGATCCAGCCGTAGTCGATCGGGCAAATCGGGAAACGGTGTTGGTAGTGGGCGACTTGCAGCACGCCCCGGTCCTTGTCGAACTCCAACGGGAGTTCGCCGTTTTTCAAGCACACGCCATAGTCATTGCCCAGGAACGGCAACAGCAATTGCCCGGCCAACAGCGGATCGCTGGAATGCCACTGGATGTCGAAGAATTCTGCGTACGGGCTACGCCGGCCCCAGGCCAGCAGGCATTGCCACCACGGGTTGTCCGCGCCGCCTACGGCCATGTGGTTGGACACGGTGTCGAGGATCAGCCCCATGCCATGCTGGCGCAAGGCCGCGACCAGGCGCTGCAACGCCGCCTCGCCGCCCAGCTCGGGGTTGACCTGGGTCGGGTCGACCACGTCGTAGCCGTGGCGTGAACCGGCACGGGCCTTGAGGATGGGTGAGGCATACAGGTGGCTGATGCCGAGTTGGGCGAAGTAGGGCACCAGCGACACGGCGTGGTCGAGGGTGAAGTCACTGTGGAACTGCAGGCGCAAGGTGGCGCTCAAGGGCTTCATCGGTCACGCTCCCAGGCTTGTTCGCGGGCTTGGGCAAGCAGCTCCAGGCGCCGCGCGGCATCGTCGTCATTGAGCAGTTCATGCACCGGGCGGGCGAAGCGCCGGCGCCAGTTGGGGTGGCCGGTGGTGGTGCCTGGCAGGTTGGGTTGCTCGTCGCAGCCCAACAGGTCTTCCAGCGGTACCAGCACCAGTGGCGCCCGGGTATGGCCCACGTAGCGGATGGCGGCATCGATCACGGCGTCATCGTCGTTGAGCACGCCATAGTTGGCTTGCAAGGTGCGGCGCAGGCCGTCGTGTTGTTTCTGGCGGTCGTGGCGCCAGTGCAGTTCGGTGGCAGCGTCAATGAGTTGCAAGCGGTGGCTCCAGTCGATATCGCGGTTTTTCAGCCAGCCGGCCAGGGGCGCCAGGTCGTGTGTACCGGTAGTGGCCAGGGCGTTATCGGGCCAGTCGAGTATCGGCGTGAACTGCCCAGGCTGGCGCTGCTCGAAAGGCAGCACGCGCATGCCCAGCACGGCTTTGTCGGCCAGGGCTTCGCGCAGGCCGGCGGGCACCGTGCCCAGGTCTTCGCCTAGGATGATGGCCTGGTGGCGGTGCGATTCCAGCGCCAGCAGCCGCAGCAGGTCCTCCAGCGGGTAGTTGAGGTAGGCACCTTCGCTGGGCTCGGCGCCTTGCGGTATCAGCCACAGCCGGCGCAGGCCCATGACGTGGTCGATGCGCAGGCCGCCGGCATGCGCCAGGTTGGCCCGCAACATTTCGATGAACGCACGGTAGCCGTTGCGCTTGAGGCCTTCGGGCGAAAAGGCGCAAATCCCCCAGTTCTGTCCGGCCCGGTTGAGAATGTCGGGCGGTGCGCCCACATTCAGGCCCGACAGCAATTCGTCCTGGCGGCTCCAGGCCTGGCTGCCGGCACCGTCGGCGCCAACTGCCAGGTCGGCGATCAGGCCCACCCTCATGCCGTTGCCGCGGGCGGCCTCGTGGGCGCGTTGCAGGCCACGCTCGGTGAGCCATTGGCAGAACGCGTGGAACTCCACCTTGGCCGGGTAGGCCTCGGCGATGGCCTGGACTTGCGGGTGACAGGGGTCTTGCCAGGGCGTGGGCCAGTGCCGCCAGTCGGCGCCCAGGCCGTGCTCCACGGCATGAGCCTGCAGCACTTCGAAGCGGCAATGATGCTCCAGCGCTTCACCGGCGGCTTCGCGGAAGCTGTAGAAGTCTTCGCGCAGCGGGTGGCTGCCTTGGCTGAACCCCTGGTACAGCGCCTCCAGCACACGCAGCTGAGCGCTGGCGGCACGTGGCCAGTCAACCAGCGGGCGCTGCTGCAGTTCTTCCAGCTGTTGCTCCAGGCCGCAGGCTTCGATGGCCATGCGCACTTCCCGTTCACCCAGCAGGGCGGCGGGGCTGGCGTACAAGGTATTGAGCAGCAGGCGGCTGGAGGGCGAGTAGGGGCTGTAATGTTCCTGGTCGATGGCCGACAGGGCATGAATCGGGCTGATGGCCAAGGCATCGGCGCCGCGCTCTGCGGCCGAGCGGGCCAGTTGTTCAAGGGCCAGGCAGTCGCCATAACCGCCGTCGCCAGGGCGGCGCAGGCTGTACAACTGAACCGCCAGCCCCCAGCAGCGCGCGGGTGGTTGCTGCGCGCTGTGCTCAAGGCTGTCTTCAAGGCTATGGCAACGGGGCGGCGCTACGGCCACCGTGAAACGGCGGCTGTCGATTTCGACCTGGTGGTAGCCGACAGGCAGTTCACCGGGCAGGCGGGCCTGCCGGTCAAGTTCCAGCACACGCGTGGCGCTGTCCTCGAGGGTGCAACGGGCGACGCTGGCCGCGCTGAAATAGCGTGACAGGTCCAGCGGCTGGCCCTGGTCGGCCGTCAACAAGGGCGGTAGGTGCTCACTGTCGTCAGCGGTCTCCAAGGCCTGCAGGCTTGCGGCGATTGCCGCATCGTCGCCGGCCGGGTGGCCGAGGCTTTCGAGCAGGTTGCGCAGCACGTGGTCGCTCACGCGCTGAGGGCGGTCATTGGCGTCGATCCAGTCGCGGCTAAGCCCGACGCGGTTCGCCAAGCGGTGCAGGGCGGTTTCGCTCATGGGCGCTCCTGGGCAGGGGGAAGCAGGCTGACCACGCAGCTGTACGCCGCCAGTTGGCTGTCGGGGTGGCGAGCATCGCCGCTGTCGAACAACCGCAAGGGCGGTGGCGGCAGCTCGACCGGCTGCGGGCTGTCGGCCAGGTTCAGGTCGATGCGCAAGGTGTTGCCATTGCCCAGCTGCCAGCGTGCGGTGACTGCCTTGTCACCGTGCACCTCGGCGCCCAGCGCACAGCTGCCAGGCAGGTGCGGGATCACATGGTGGCGGCGCAGGTCGAGCAACTGCTGATACAGGCCATGCCAGCCGGCCAGCACCTGCTTGCTGTAAGGGCGCGATGCGGCATAGGTCTGTTCGGCGTTGGGGTCGGGGATGTGCTCGCGCTGCTCGGGGTCAGCGAAGGCCTTGAAATGGGCGAACTCGCCACGGCGGCCTTCGCGCACTGCATCGGCCAGTTCGTCGTGGAAGTCGGTAAAGAACAGGAAGGGCTGGCAACTGCCTTCTTCGTCACCCATGAACAGCAGGGGGATCATCGGTGCCATCAGGAGCAAGGTGGTGGCAGCGCGCAGCGCCGGCGGTGGGCACAGGCGGGTCAGGCGCTCGCCCAGTGCGCGGTTACCAACCTGATCGTGGTTCTGCAAGAACAGTACGAAGGCACTGGGTGGCAGATGCGCACTGGGTTCGCCGCGCGGCGTTCCGTGGCGGTTGGCCTGGCCCTGGAACACGAAGCCTTCGGCCAGGCAGCGTGCCAGCTGGTCGATGGGGCGGTCCTTGTAGTCGGCATAATAGCCTTCGGTCTCGCCGGTGAGCAGCACATGCAGGGCGTTGTGGCCGTCATCGTTCCACTGCGCGTCGAAACCCTGTTGCAACAGGGTGGCCTGGTTGTGCTCGTTCTCCAGCACCAGCCACACGTGGCGCCCGGGCTCCACTGCGGCACGCACGCGCTCGGCCAGTTCCACCAGAAAATCGGGTTGGTCGATGGCATGTACGGCATCCAGGCGCAGGCCGTCGCAGCGGTAGTCGCACAGCCACATCAGTGCGTTCTGGATAAAGTATTCGCGCACCTGCGGGCGGCGAAAGTCGATGGCCGCGCCCCAGGGCGTCTGCCGGTCTTCCCGGAAGAACGGGCTGGCATACTGGTGCAGGTAATTGCCGTCGGGGCCGAAGTGGTTGTACACCACGTCTACCAGCACCATCAGCTTTTCACCATGGGCCTGGTCGACCAACGCGCACAGTTGCTCAGGGCTGCCGTAGGTGTGCTGCGGGGCGTAGGGCAGTACACCGTCGTAGCCCCAGTTGCGCTCGCCGGGGAACTGCCCCAGGGGCATCAGCTCTATTGCGCTGATACCCAGCGCGGCCAGCTTCGGCAGTTGCCGGGTTACGCCCTGGTAGCCATCGAGCAGCCCTACATGCAGCTCCTGAATGACCGCCTCGTGCCAGGGGCGGCCTAGCCACGGGTGCTGCCAGGGGTAGCTGGCCACATCCACCACCTGGCTGGGGCCGTGCACGCCAGTAGGCTGGTAGCGCGACGCCGGGTCGGCCACCTGCAGTTCATCATCAATTCGAAAGTGGTAACGGTCGCCGGCCCGGCAGGGCGCCACGCCGCTGAACCAACCGTCTTCATCGGGCTGCAGGGCGATAGCCGGCTGCTGCTCCAGTTCCACGCTCACGCTGCGCGCATCGGGTGCCCAGAGGGCGAAGCGCGCCGACGTGGCGTCCAGCAAGTGTGCGCCATGCCTGTGCATCTTACTGCCCTCGCTCAGTAGTGGCTCAGTTGTGCTTGCTTGACCAGGTCTTCGTACAGCCGGGCGTAGGGTTCCACCGCCTGGCACCAGTTGAACGGTTGGGTCATCGACAGGCAGCGCATGGCGTTGAGCAGATCTTTCTTGCCATAAACGTAGAAGGCGCGGCCAAGCGCTTCGCGGTAGCTGTCGACGGTCGATTCGTTGAACAGGAAGCCCGTGACCCCGCACTCGATGGTGTCGGCCAGGCCGCCGGTATTGCGCGCCACTGGCAGCGAGCCAAAGCGCTGGGCATACATCTGGCTGAGCCCGCAGGGCTCGTAGCGCGAGGGCATCAGCAGGAAATCACTGCCGGCGAACATGAGCCGGGCGTCGGTTTCGTTGAAGCCGATGCGTACCCCGATACGGCCTGGGTGGCGCAGCGCCAGTTCGCGCATGGCCTGTTCTTCCTCAGGCTCGCCACGGCCGATGATCGCGATCTGCCCGCCTTGTTCGACGATGTAGTCGGCCACGGCCAAGGTCAAATCCAGGCCTTTCTGGTAAACCAGGCGCGAAACCACTGCGAACAGTGGGCCTTCGGAGTCGTCCAGGCCGAACAGTTGACGTACTTCGTGGGTATTGCGTGCCTTGCCTTCCCAGTCATTGATGCTGAAGTTGTGCTGCAGGTGCTTGTCGGTGGCCGAGTCCCAGCTTTCGTCGATACCGTTGGGGATGCCGCCAAGCAGGCCTTGCTGGGCTTTGCTGGCGAGGAAACCATCCAGGCCGCAGCCGAATTCCGGGGTGGTGATTTCCCGGGCATAGGTGGCGCTGACCGTGGTGATGTGGCTGGAATAGGCAAGGCCCGCCTTGAGGAACGACAGCTTGCCGTAGAACTCCATGCCTTCCTGCTGCATGGCGTGTTCCGGGATGGCCAGTTCGGGGCTGCACCCACGGCTGTACACACCTTGGTAGGCCAGGTTGTGGATGGTGAACAGGGTTGGCGTGTTGAGGCCGCGCCAGTGCATGTAGGCTGGCGCCAGGCCGGCCGGCCAGTCATGCGCATGCACCACTTCGGGCTTCCAGTGGATCATGCCTTCGCCGGCTGCGATTTCCGCCGCGGCCAGGCCCAGGCGAGCGAAACGGATGTGGTTGTCTGGCCAGTCGCGACCGTTGTTGGCGCCATAGGGGGTGCCGTCGCGCTGGTACAGTTCGGGGCAGATGAGCACATAGATGACCAGGCCGTCGGGCATGTCCATGCGGCCGATCTTGCATGGCGGCAGGGCTGCGTGGCCGCCCAGTTCGCCGACGATATGGATCGGGTTGTCGCTTTCGACCACCTGCGGGTAGCCCGGGATCAATACCCGAACATCGTGCAAGTGCGCCAGGGCGCGCGGCAGGGCTGCAGACACGTCACCCAGGCCGCCTGTCTTGACCAGGTCGGCGATTTCCGAGGTCACGAACAGAATCTTGCGCTTGTTGGGGTTGTGCTGGCGCTGGGCGCCGGGTGCCTTGGCTGTCGTGGCGAAATCCGGGGTGAGCGGTTCGCGCTTCTCGGTGGTGAACGTGTTTACGTGTGGCTCGACAGCGGCACTGATCATACTTCTCTCCGTCCCTATGCTTGCCGGGTGCTGGCACCCGTGGCGTTGTTTCGTACTGGTTCTCTCTGCTTGCTGAATACGTACTGCTTTCCATGCCCCAAGGTCGTGCGCGCAGGCACCGCGCTCTCGGCGTTCCGGCCGAAGGCGTTTGAGCGGGTAGGGGTGGTGGCCGAAGCTGGGAGATCCCGTTGCGTTTGGCCTACTTAGTTCCTGACCTGCCCGCGTTCCGTAAAGTTCGACTTATTTTCGTCACTCTTCCATTGAGCAAATCGCGGGCCGAAAACCGAGTGTAGGAGAGAAAAGGCAGAAAAGGTGACCCACTGGTCACATTTGAGAGCATGCGGGCTAGACGCAAACGTTGGCGTTTGTGAGTGGATGTGAACAAGCATGAAGCGGGGTGGGTAATTGCGTGCTGATGCCGCGCCTTTTTGTGGCGCGATGGAGGGCATGCGCCATGTTGGTGCGCTTGTGCTCGCCCGAAAAAGGGCCGTGGGTGGGCGTGGGGTTTATCCGCGAAGCGCCGCTCGCGCGGCGCTCGATCTGGCAGAAGGTGAGCCGCTACAGCCCTTCACCCAGCACCCGGTCGATGCTGTCGACGAAGTAATCCACGCTGGCCCGGCTGGTGCACATTGGCGGCTTGATCTTGAGAATGTTCAGGTGATCCCCTGTGGGTTGCATGAAGATGCCCAATTCCCGCAGCCTGTCGCAGAGCAGCTGGGTTTCCTGCGTGGCGGGCTCCAGTGTTTCGCGGTCGCGCACCAGTTCCAGGCCCAGGTAGAAGCCCGAGCCATGCGCGGCGCCGGCCAGCGGGTGCTTGTCGACCAGCGCCTGCAGGCGTGCCTTGAAATAGCGCCCGGTGTCGCGGGCGTTGTCCCACAGGCCTTCTTCCTGCATCACGTCCAGTACTGCCATGCCAATGCGGCAACTGACCGGGCTGCCACCGGCAGACGAGAAGAAATAACCCTCGGCCTCCAGTGCTTCGGCAATGTCGCGGCGGGTAATGACCACCCCCAGCGGCTGGCCGTTACCCATGCCCTTGGCCATGGTGATGATGTCGGGCACCACGCCTTGCTGCTCGAAGCCCCAGAAGTATTCACCCAGGCGGCCGTAACCGACCTGGACCTCGTCGGCGATGCACACACCGCCCCTGGCCCGGACCTTGGCATAGGCCTCGCGCAGGTACCCCGCTGGCAGCGCGATGCCACCGGCATTGCCGTACACCGGTTCGCAGATGATGCCGGCCAGCTGTCGGCCACGGGCATCGAGGTCGGCCAGCTTGGTGTCGACATCGCGCAGGTAGTCTGCTGCGCAGTCGGCGCCACGGTAGCGGCCGCGGAAGGTATTCGGCGCCTCGACCGGGTGCACCCAGTCCGGGCGGGTGTCCAACGCCTGCGGGTTGTCGGCGATCGACGTGGAGATGGCATCGGTGGCCACCGACCAGCCGTGGTAGGCCTCCAGCACGCTGAGCAGGTCGCGCCCGCCGCTGTAGGCCCAGGCCAGCCGTATCGCCAGGTCGTTGGCTTCGGTACCGCTGTTGACCATGAATACCCGGTCGAAGCCTTCGGGTACCAGCTTCAGCAAACGCTCGGAGAACTCGGTGACGGCTGCGTAGTGAAAGCGCGAGTTGGTATTGAGCAACGACCACTGCCGCGCCGACTCGGCGACCATGCGCGGGTGGCCGTGGCCCAGTACCGCAACGTTGTTGAGCATGTCGAGGTAAGCGCGGCCTTGCATGTCGAACAGGTAGTTGCGCCAGCCACGTTCGATGTGGGGTGGCTGCGCGTAGTAGTGTTTCTGCGAGCGCGCGAAGCTGGCGTCGCGACGCGCCAACAGGGCCTGTGGGTCGGGCAGTGGCTCGGCATCGCAGTCCAGGCCCAGCAGCGGCGCGGGAGAAGGGCACAGGGCCAGCCAGGCATCGGCATGGGAAGGGGTGGCGAAGAACGGTGGCTGGGTGTCGGTGCCCAGGCACACTTGCACGCGAAGCACGCCGCAACTACGGCCCAGCGCCTGGCCCTGGGCCACGGCCTGGCCATCGGCTGGGGGGGCCCGCCNNTTCGGCTGGTGCATCCTGCAGCCCCTGCAGCCACAGGGCCCAGTGCGCAGTACGCAGGCAACCGCCAGCATCGCCATGGCGCTGCCAGGTGCCGGCCGCCGGTGCCTGGAGCAGGCTTGCGTGCGGCACATGCAGTTCAACGCCGAGGGCGCAAGTGGCCGGTTCTGCGGCGCGGTCGATATGGGTTTTCGACAGGCGATACTGCCCGTACAGGGTGCAGGCCGGGGCAGGTTGCCGGGTGAGCAGGTGCTGGTCGAAGCCAGGTTGCTCCCAGTTGCCCGCCTCATAGTGCGCACTGAGCACGCCGAGGTCGAGCCGGTGCACCGCCTGCCCTTGCAGTTCGGGAAGCAGCGGCGCGCCGCCGCTCATGTCTGGCATGGCGACCGGCAACCCGGCAGCCCGCAGGATCGCTGCCTGCATCAGGGCGAAGGGCACGGCGGTGGCGGTGTCGAAAATTTCCCACTCATGGGCGACATTGTCGCGGGTGTACTGGTTGCCTGGGTCCACCGCCAACTGCTGTGCGCTGCTCAGCACCAGTACTGCGGCGCGGTTAAGCACCAGTGGCCACAAGGCCCGTAGCTCTTCCTCCGTGAGTGGGTTGTGGTCCTGGTAGGCGCGGATCGCCGGGAGGATCCGCAGCGGGTCGCCTTCGGCGTGGTGCAGCAGCGCCGCACAGGTTACCGACAGGTCAGCGATGCGCCAGGTACGTAGCAGGTCGCCGAAGTCGATCAGCCCTCGCAATTGCCATTGGCGCTGGTCGTCGCGCGCCCACACGGTGTTGTCGTCGGTGATGTCTAGGTGCACGGCTTGGCTTGGCAGGCTGCCGATCAGGGGTGCCAGGTGTTCGGCAGCCACAGCGGTGGCCTGTGCGATACGGCGGCGCTGGTCGGCATCGTGCAGCACAGGGAGCAGGTGCTCTATCAGCGTTTGCGCATGCTTGGGGTCCCATTGCAGGGTGCGCTCGAGGCCAGGGTGGTCGAAACCGGCCAAGGCCCGGTCAAGCTTTGCGCAAAGCCCGCCCAGTTCGGCCATCAGTTGCGCCGGGAGGTGGGCAAGGCGGGTCAGCGGTTGGCCTTCGATGTATTCCAGCAGGCGTACCCGCAATGGCTGGTCTGCGACGTCCAGTTCCAGCAAGGCTTCGCCACTGAGTGCCGGGCGCACGCTTGGCACGGGTAGGCCATGCTTGCGCAGGTAGGCGAGGGCCGTATGCTGGGCCTCCAGTTCGACCTGGGCGTAGCTGCCATGGCATGCCTTGAGCACGAAGCTGCCTTGCGGCGCGACCACACGCAGGTTCAGGTCCTGCTGGCTGCCCAAGGCCGACAACTCACCGGTGAGGCCGTAGTGGGCCTGCAGCAGGCCTTGCGCCTGGGGGGCGCTGAGCACAGGGCCTGGCAAGCTGGAACGCTGGACCAGCGCGTGGAGGGCAGGGGAGGCAGTTTGGGGGTGACTGGACATGGGCTCTACCGTTGAGGCGGGTGGACGAAGCGACTTTATGCCCTACCTGGCTGATGACTAAAGACGATCGTCATCAGATTTTCTGATGACTGGTGCAGTGGCTGTTACACACTGAAACGGTACGTGTGTGCCCGTGAAACCGGGGGTTGGTGAACTTCCTTCGTGGGCCGATCTCTTACTAGGCAGGTGATGTTGCATCACCGTCTGTCGAAATTTAATGCGAAAAGTTGTACAAAAATTTCTCTCTGTACAAGTATTGATGTAGCGTAGTGCTATTACTCTATGCTTGGGTCCGCGTGGGACAGGTGAGATGCCATGAAAGTTGCCCCCGTTCCGCCCAATGAACCCGACCGTTTGGCGAAGATCGCCGAATGGTGCGTACTGCATCAGCCGCAGAGCAGCGAACTGACTGCGCTGGTCGAGATGGCCCGCCGCTACTTTTCCATGCCGATCTGCCTGGTTTCGATCGTAGGGGAGTGCGAGCAATGGTTCATGGCCAAGGGCGGGCTGGCCGCTGATGCCACCCCCCGGGATGTTTCATTCTGTGCCCACACCATTCTCCAGGCACAGCCACTGGAAGTGCTGGACGCTGCCCTGGACCCGCGCTTTGCCGACAACCCCCTGGTCACGGGTGAGCCTGGCATTCGCTATTACTGCGGGGCCCCGCTGCTGGTAGACAGCCAGGTGGCCATCGGCAGCTTCTGCATCATCGATACTGCACCACGGCCCGCCCTGGATGAGGCGCAACGGTCGATGCTGACGTCCTTCAGCGAAATGGCCATGCACATCATCGCCGGCATGCGCCGCAACAATTTTCACGACCAGGCCACCGGCCTGTTCAACCGCCTGAAGCTCGAGTGTGATGTGGTGGCGGGCCTGGAGCGGGGTAAGTCGCTGACGCTGTTGGCGGTGGACATCATGGCCGCCGAGGCCCTCAGCGATATCATCCGCGGCCTGGGTTACAACTTTGCCCACGACCTGACGCTGCAGGCCAAGGCGCGCATCGCCAGCCAGCTGGATAACGGCTTGTCGTTGTACAAGATCAGCCCGACCCGCTTCGGTGTGCTGCTGGAAGACGCAGCCGACGTACAGCCTTTGTGCGAGCGGATTGTCGACGCCCTGCAGGCGCCTGCGCAATGCCACCAGATTCCGGTGTTGCTGGACGCCGGTATCGGCATCGCCCCCATCACGCAGCAGTGCGAAGACCGTGACGGCATGGAGTGGATGCGCCGGGCAGTCGCGGCAGCGGATACCGCGCGGCGCAGGCCTGGCCGGCATGGGTGGTACGAGCCGGACGTGGACGCTGCGCAACGCCGTGCGTTCCTGTTGCTGGCCTCGTTGGCCCAGGCGCTGCAGAGCGACGATGAACTGAGCCTGCACCTGCAACCGCGGATTGAGCTGCCTTCGGGCCGATGCGGTTCTGCCGAAGCCTTGCTGCGCTGGCGCCACCCGCTACTGGGCGATGTCGCCCCGGCGGAGTTCATCCCTTTGGCTGAAAAAACGGCGCTCATGGCCAGCCTCAGCCTTTGGGTGATGCGCGCAGCCTTGCGGGTGCTGGCCTGTACCCGGGACCTGGATTTCAGTCTCAGCTTCAACGTCACCGCGCGCGACCTGGAAAGCGCAGGGTTCATGGATGCACTGCTGCACAGCTTGCAGGCCCAGGCCATCGAGCCGCAGCGGGTACAGCTCGAATTCACCGAGAGTGTCTTGATCGAACAGCCCGAAGAAGTGCTGCAGCAACTGCTGCGTGCGCACCAGGCAGGCATCGCCATTGCCATCGATGACTTCGGCACGGGCTACAGCAACTGGGTTTACCTGACGCAAATCCCCGCCAGCATCGTCAAGCTCGACAGGTCGCTGGTGCACCGTGCCGCCTCGGGCACGCGTGAAGCATTGTTGGTGCAGTCGGTGGTAGGGCTGGCCAACGAACTCGGTTATCAAGTGGCCGCCGAAGGGATCGAAACCGCCGAACAGTTGGTCCAGGCCTGCGCCTGGGGCTGTGTTGAAGCGCAGGGCTATTTCATCGCCAGACCGATGCCTGCAGCCGTTTTCAAGGAGTGGTTTCACGACACTCAACAGAAAGTGTCTGTCGTCTGACTTCCCACCATGATGCATAACATCGCAGGTCTTATTGATGTTTAATCGCCACCTTAAAACTGCACTGGCAGCGCAACAGGCCGAGCTCGTGCAACTGCGTCAGCGCCTGGCCGAACTTGAGCAGGGTGCCATGCTGCGCCTGGACGGGCAGAACCGTATCGCGGAGTGCACCGCGGGTTTTGCCCAGGCACTCGGCGCCGCGCCGGGCGATGTCGTGGGCATGCCCCTGCAACAGTGGCTAGCCGCGCCTGGGCTGGAGAGCCAGGCGTTGCTCGAGGCCTTGCTGCGTTCCACGGCGATGATCCAGTTTGGCCTGGACGGCAGGGTGCAAGCTGCCAACCCGATGTTTCTCGCCGCCATGGGCTACCGCCTGGAGCAGCTGGTCGGCCAGCACCATCGAATTTTCTGTGATGCCAAGGAAACCGCCAGTGCCGAGTACACGGCGTTCTGGCGCACGCTCAATGCTGGCCGGTACGTGACTGGGCGATTCCGGCGTATTGACAGCCAAGGGCGCGAGATCTGGCTGGAGGCCAGCTACAACCCGGTCCATGATGCCAGTGGCAAGCTGGTGAAAGTGGTCAAGTTCGCCACGGTGGTGACCGCCCAGGTCGAGCGTGAACAGGCGGTAAGGCAGGCGGCCAACATGGCGCTGGACATTTCCCGGCGCACGGACGCCAGTGCCAGCGATGGTGTCACGGTGATGCAGGGCATGCAGCAGGCCATGCAGAACGTGGCGAGCCAATTACACTGCGCCGGCGATACCATTGCTGCCCTGGGCCAGCAGTCGACGGTCATCAGTACGATCGTGCAGACCATTGGGGCCATTGCGTCGCAGACCAACCTGCTGGCCCTGAATGCCGCGATCGAAGCTGCGCGCGCCGGCGACCAAGGGCGGGGCTTCGCCGTCGTGGCCGATGAAGTGCGCAAACTGGCGGGGCGCACCAGCACCGCCACGGCCGAGATCGATGCGGTGGTCGCGCACAATCATCTGCTGGCCAACCAGGCGGTCAGCGAGGTCGAGCGCAGCCGCCAGGAAGCGGCCAATGCGGTAGATTTCGTTACCCAGGCGAGTACGGCCATAGGCGGTATTCAGGCCGGTGCCAGGCAAGTGGTGGCGGCCGTTGGCCGGGTGAGCGAAGACCTGTAGCCAGGCAGCGGGCAACGCGCCGCCCAGGCTCGCATCACCCTAGCAAACTGCCCGGGCGCGGCTTCACGAAGGCTCCACCTCCAGAAACGCCGCCTCCAGTAGCTGCCGGGTATACGGATGTTGCGGTGCATGGAAGATTGCCTGCGCATCCCCCTGTTCAACCACCTGCCCATGCTTGATCACCATCAACTGATGGCTCAGTGCCCTGACCACCGCCAGGTCATGGCTGATGAACAGGTAAGTGAGGTTGTATTTTTGCTGCAGATTACGCAGCAACTCGACCACCTGGCGCTGCACCGTGCGGTCCAGTGCCGAGGTCGGCTCATCCAGCAGAATCAGCGCCGGCTTGAGCACCAGCGCCCGGGCGATGGCAATGCGCTGGCGCTGCCCACCCGAAAACTCATGCGGGTAGCGGTGCCGGGTGCCCGGGTCGAGCCCTACCTCCTCCAGCGCCGCAATGATGGCCGCCTCCTGCTCCTGGGCATTGCCGATACCGTGAATGCGCAAGCCCTCCCCAACGATGTCTGCCACGCACATGCGCGGGCTGAGGCTGCCGAAGGGGTCCTGGAACACCACCTGCATCTCGCGCCGTAACGGGCGCACGGCTTTCTGGTTCAACCCCTGCAGGTCTTGCCCGTGGAAGCGGATACCCCCCTGGCTGGCAATCAGCCGCAGGATCGCCAGGCCCAATGTCGACTTGCCCGACCCGGACTCCCCGACGATGCCCAGCGTTTGCCCCTGCGGCAAACTGAAGTTGACCCCGTTCACCGCCTTGACATGGTCGACAGTACGCCGCAGCAGGCCCTTCTTGATCGGGAACCAGACCTTGAGCTCATCGACTTGCAGCAGCGGCGCGCCTACCGGGTTATGCGCCGGCAGCCCGCTGGGCTCGGCATTGATCAGCATCTGCGTGTAGGGGTGTTGCGGCGCGCTGAACAGGGCCGCGCAGTCCGCCTGCTCGACAATCTGCCCGCGCTGCATCACGCACACGCGGTGGGCAATGCGCCGCACCAGGTTCAGGTCATGGCTGATCAGCAGCAGCGCCATGCCCAGGCGTGCCTGCAGTTCCTTGAGCAGGTCGAGAATTTTCAGCTGCACGGTCACATCCAGCGCCGTGGTCGGTTCGTCGGCAATCAGCAGTTCCGGCTCGTTGGCCAGGGCCATGGCGATCATCACCCGCTGGCGTTGCCCGCCGGACAGCTCGTGGGGCAAGGCCTTGAGGCGCTTGCGTGGCTCCGGGATGCCGACCATTTCCAGCAGCTCCAGGGTGCGCGCAGTGGCTTGCTTGCCGGTCAGGCCCTTGTGCAGCAGAAGGATTTCATTGATCTGCTTTTCGATGCAGTGCAGCGGGTTCAGCGACGTCATCGGCTCCTGGAAGATCATCGCAATGCGGTTGCCGCGAATGCGCTGCAGGGTTTTTTCGTTCTGCTGCAGCAAGTCCTTGCCTTCATGGCGGATGCTGCCGCGGGGGTGCTGGGCCAAGGGGTAGGGCAGCAGGCGCAGGATCGAGTGCGCAGTCACCGACTTGCCCGAGCCGCTTTCACCGACCAGCGCCAGCGTCTCGCCTTTGCGGATGTCGAAACTGATGCCATCGACCACCCGGTTGACTTGGTCGCCGGTTACAAACTCGACGACCAGGTCGCGCACTTCGATCAGGTTCTGTTCACTCATGTCACTTCCTCGGGTCGAAGGCGTCGCGGGCGGATTCGCCGATGAATACCAGCAGGCTCAGCATCAGCGCCAGCACCGCGAAGGCGCTGATGCCCAGCCAGGGTGCCTGCAGGTTGGACTTGCCCTGGGCCACCAGCTCGCCCAGCGAGGGCGAACCGGCGGGCAGGCCGAAGCCGAGGAAGTCCAGGGCCGTGAGGGTGCCGATGGCGCCGGTGAGAATGAACGGCATGTAGGTCATGGTCGAGATCATGGCGTTGGGCAGGATGTGCCGGTACATGATTGCGCCGTTGCGCATGCCCAGGGCTCGGGCGGCACGCACGTACTCCAGGTTGCGGCCGCGCAGGAACTCGGCGCGCACCACGTCGACCAGGCTCATCCAGGAAAACAGCAGCATGATGCCCAGCAGCCACCAGAAGTTCGGCTGCACGAAACTGGCAAGAATGATCAGCAGGTACAGCACCGGCAGCCCCGACCAGATTTCCAGAAAGCGTTGCCCGGCCAGGTCGACCCAACCGCCATAAAACCCCTGCAAGGCACCCGCTAGGACGCCGATGATGGAGCTGGCCACGGTCAGGGTCAGGGCGAACAGCACCGATATGCGGAAGCCGTAGATCACCCGCGCCAGCACGTCGCGGCCTTGGTCGTCGGTGCCTAGCCAGTTGTCCGCCGAGGGCGGTGCCGGGGCCGGAACACGCAGGTCGTAGTTGATGCTCTGGTAGCTGAACGGGATCGGCGCCCACAGCACGAAGCTGTCTTTCTTGGCCAGCAGCTCGCGGATGTAGGGGCTCTTGTAGTTGGCTTCCAGCGGGAACTCGCCGCCGAACGTGGTTTCCGGGTAGCGCTTGAAGGCGGGGAAGTACCACTGGCCGTCGTAGCGCACGGCAATCGGTTTGTCGTTGGCGATCAGTTCGGCACCCAGGCTGAGGCCGAACAGGATCAGGAACAACCACAGCGACCACCAGCCACGGCGGTTGGCCTTGAAGCGCTCGAAGCGACGTCGGTTGAGGGGGGACAAGGCCATGTCAGTGCTCCCGGCTGGCAAAGTCGATGCGTGGATCGACCAGGGTGTAGGTCAGGTCGCCGATCAGTTTCACCACCAGCCCCAGCAGGGTGAAGATGAACAGGGTGCCGAAGACCACCGGGTAGTCGCGGTTGATGGCCGCCTCGAAGCTCATCAGGCCCAGGCCGTCGAGGCTGAAGATCACCTCGATCAGCAGGGAGCCGGTGAAGAAGATACCGATGAACGCCGAAGGGAAGCCGGCAATCACCAGCAGCATGGCGTTGCGGAACACATGGCCATACAGCACCCGTGGCCGGCTCAGGCCTTTGGCCTTGGCGGTCACCACGTATTGTTTGTTGATTTCGTCGAGGAAGCTGTTCTTGGTCAGCAGGGTCATGGTTGCGAAGTTGCCGATGACCAGCGCGGTGATTGGCAGCACCAGGTGCCAGAAGTAGTCCAGCACCTTGCCGGTGGTGCTCAGCTCATCGAAGTTGTTGGAGGTGAGGCCGCGCAGCGGGAACCAGTCGAAGTAGCTGCCGCCGGCGAACAGCACGATCAGCAGGATGGCGAACAGGAAGGCGGGGATCGCATAGCCGACGATGATCGCCGAACTGGTCCACACGTCGAAGTGGCTGCCATGGCGTACCGCCTTGGCGATGCCCAGCGGGATCGACACCAGGTACATGATCAGGGTGCTCCACAGCCCCAGCGAGATCGACACCGGCATCTTTTCGATGATCAGGTCGATGACCTTGGCATCGCGGAAGAAGCTGTCGCCGAAATCCAGTCGGGCGTAGTTCTTGATCATGATCCACAGGCGTTCGGGCGGCGATTTGTCGAACCCGTACATGCGCTCGATTTCGGCGATCAGCGCCGGGTCCAGGCCTTGGGCGCCACGGTAGTTGGAGCCCGCCACGGACACCTCGGCACCGCCACCGGCAATGCGGCTGGTGGCGCCCTCGAAGCCTTCGAGCTTGGCGATCATCTGTTCGACCGGGCCACCGGGGGCAGCCTGGACGATGATGAAGTTGATGATGAGGATGCCGAACAGGGTCGGGATGATCAGCAGCAGGCGGCGCAGGATGTAGGCCAGCATCTCAGTTGGCCTCGTCCGCAGGGGCTGCGCTGACGGCCGGGCTTACCCCGGGCTTGATCCACCAGGTGTCGATGCCGATGTCGTACTTGGGCGACACCTTCGGGTGCCCGATGTGGTTCCAGTAGGCTACCCGCCAGGTCTTGATGTGCCAGTTGGGGATGACGTAATAGCCCCACAGCAATACCCGGTCAAGGGCGCGGCAATGGTCGATCAGGCTTTGGCGCGAGTCGGCATTGATCAGCTGGTCGACCAGCTGGTCGATGGCCGGGTCGCGCAGGCCGATGAAGTTGCGGCTGCCGGGGTTGTCGGCGGCGGCACTGGACCAGAATTCGCGCTGCTCGTTGCCGGGCGAGTTGGACTGCGGATAGCCGCCGACGATCATGTCGAAATCGCGTGAGCGCAGGCGGGTGATGTACTGCGAAACATCGACCCGGCGGATGTTCAGCTCGATACCCAGGTCAGCCAGGTTGCGCTTGAACGGCAGCAGGATGCGTTCGAACTCGGTCTGCGCCAGCAGGAATTCGATGCTTACCGGTTTGCCCTGGGCATCGACCATCTTGTCGTCGACGATTTTCCAGCCGGCCTCCTGCAGCAGCTTGTAGGCCTGGCGCTGCTGCTCGCGGATCATGCCGCTGCCGTCGCTGACCGGGTTGTGGAAGGCCTCGGTGAACACCTGGTCGGGTACTTTGCCGCGCAGCGGCTCGAGGATCTTCAGTTCGCTGGCGCTGGGCAAGCCACGGGCGGCCATTTCCGAGTTTTCGAAGTAACTGCCGGTACGGGTGTAGGCACCGTTGAACAGTTGCTTGTTGGTCCATTCATAGTCCAGCAGCAGGCTCAAGGCGTGGCGTACGCGCACATCCTGGAATACCGGCCGGCGGATGTTGAAAATGAAGCCCTGCATGCCAGTGGGGTTGCCGTTGGGCAGCTCTTCCTTGATCAGCCGGCCTTCGCGCACGGCGGGCACGTCGTAGGCGGTGGCCCAGTTTTTCGCGCTGACTTCCAGGCCATAGTCGAACGCCCCGGCCTTGAGCGCTTGCAGGGCTACGGTGGTGTCACGGTAGGCGTCGAAGGTCATGACATCGAAGTTGTAGAACCCACGGTTGATCGGCAGGTCCTTGGCCCAGTAGTCCTTGACCCGCTCGTAGCGTACTGAGCGCCCGGCCTTGACCTCGGCCACCTTGTACGGGCCGCTGCCCAGTGGAATTTCCAGGTTGCCGCGGTTGAAGTCGCGGTTTTCGTACCAGTGCTTGGGCAGCACCGGCAACTGCCCGAGGATCAGCGGCAGCTCACGGTTGTTCCGGTGCTTGAACTTGAACAGCACTTTCAACGGGTCTTCGGCGACCACCTCGGCGACGTCGGCATAGTACTGACGATACAGCGGCGCACCATCCTTGATTAGGGCGTTGAAGGTAAACACCACGTCGTCGGCACGCATGGGGTGGCCATCGTGGAAACGTGCTTCGGGGCGCAGGTAGAAGCGCACCCAGCTGTTGTCCGGGGCTTTCTCGATCTTGCCGGCGACCAGGCCGTATTCGGTGAAGGGTTCGTCCTGGCTCTGGCGCATCAGGGTGTCGTAGATGATGCTGATGTTTTCGGCCGGCACGCCCTTGTTGATGAACGGGTTGAGGCTGTCGAACCCGCCGAAACTGGACTGGCGGAAGGTGCCACCCTTGGGCGCCTCGGGGTTCACGTAGTCGAAGTGCTTGAAGTCGGCAGGGTATTTGGGCGGCTCGTCGTACAGGGTGAGCGCATGTTGCGGTGCGGCCAGGGCGGGAAGGCTCAGGCAGGCGAGCAACAGGCTGCCAGCCAGCCGGCGCAAGCGGTGCGTTGGCATCATTGGGCTTTCTCCGAAGTCTTTATCCACCAGCTGTTCAGCCCAAGGGTATAGGGCGGTGTGGTGACGAAGGCGAACCGGTTGCGGTAGGCCAGGCGATGGTTGTCCAGGTACCAGTTGGGGATCATGTAGTACTGCCATGAGAGGACGCGGTCCAGGGCGCGGGCGGCAGCCACCTGGTCGTCGCGGGTGCGTGCGGCCAACAGGGTGTCGAGCAGGTGGTCGACCACCGGGTCCTTGACCCCTGCATAGTTCTTGCTGCCCTTGGTGCCGGCCTGGCTCGAATGGAAGTACAACCACTGCTCCAGGCCGGGGCTCAGGGTCTGATTGAGGGTCATCAGAATCATGTCGAAATCGAACTGGTCCAGGCGTTGTTTGTACTGGGCACGGTCCACGGTGCGCAAGCGCGCATCGATACCGATGCTGGACAGATTTTCGACATAAGGTTGCAGGATGCGTTCAAGGTTGGGGTTTACCAGCAGCAGCTCCATGCGCAACTGCTGGCCTTTGCTGTCGACCAGGCGCTGGCCGTTCAGCTTCCACCCCGCCTCGGCGAGCAGGGCCAGTGCCTGGCGCAAGGTTTCGCGGCTGACGCCACGGCCGGCGGTGTGGCTGACTTGGTACGGTTCGCTGAACAGTTTGGCGGGTAACTGGTCACGGAATGGGGCCAGCAGCAGCCATTCCTTGCCGGTGGGCACACCGCTGGCGGCGAACTCACTGTTGGGGTAGTAGCTGGTCGAGCGCCGGTAGGCGTTGCTGAACAGGGCGCGGTTGGTCCACTCGAAGTCGAGCATCAGCCCCAGTGCCTGGCGTACCCGCGGGTCGCTGAAGGTCGCCCGGCGGCTGTTCATGAACAGGCCCTGGGTTTGCGTGGGGATGCGGTGCGGGATCTGCGCCTTGATCACCTCGCCCCGGCGCACGGCCGGGAAGTTGTAGCCGTTGGCCCAATTCTTCGCCTGGTGTTCGATATAGATGTCGAATTCACCGGCCTTGAACGCTTCGAAGGCCACGGTGGCATCACGGTAGAATTCGTACTCCACGCGATCGAAGTTGTACTTGCCTCGGTTGACGGCCAGGTCCTTGCCCCAGTAACGCTTGACGCGCTCGAACACCAGCCGGCGCCCCGGCTGCACCTCGGTGATGCGGTACGGGCCACTGCCCAATGGCGGCTCGAAGGTAGTGGCCTTGAAGTCACGGTGCTGCCAGTAGTGCTTGGGCAGCACTGGCATCTCGCCCAGGCGCAGGATGAGCAGTGGGTTGCCAGCGCGCTTGAACACGAAGCGGATGCGCAGCGGGCCGAGGATGTCGACCCGCTGCACCTCCTGCAGGTTGGTGCGATAGATCGGGTGGCCGTCCTTGAGCAACGTGCGGTAGGAGAAGGCCACGTCTGCCGCGGTGATCGGCTTGCCGTCATGCCAGCGGGCTTCCGGGCGCAGGTTGAACACCACCCAGCTACGGTCTTCGCTGTATTCCACCGAGCGGGCAATCAGGCCGTAGCTGGAAGTGGGCTCGTCGCCGGACGGGTCGTATTGGCCGGTACCGACCATCAGCGGCTCGTTGAGCTCGCTGATACCGTACTGCTGGAAGTTGGGCGTGGTAACCGGGCTCGACCCCTTGAAGGTATAGGGGTTGAGGGTGTCGAAGGTGCCAAAGGCCATTGCCCGCAACGTGCCGCCTTTGGGCGCTTGCGGGTTGACCCAGTCGAAGTGGGTGAACGTGGCTGGGTACTTGAGCGTGCCGAACTGCGCGTATCCGTGGCTTTCGCTCACCATCGCGACTGCGGGAAAGCTCAAGGCCAGGCTGATTGACAGCAGGAGGGGACGTATCAAGTCGGCATCCGATCCAGAGGCGTTGGGCTTTTGTCGGCGTACAGTAACAGCTTGGGGGGGTGGGAAAAAGAGAGCGGCAAGCTTCAAGCTTCAAGCTGCAAGAAAAAGCGGCGGTGTACGCGAATTGCTTTTTTCTTGCTGCTTGCAGCTTGAGACTTTCAATGCCCGACGTAGACGGTCAGGGTCTGCCCGGGCTTGAGGGCATGACCGCTGCGCGGGTTCCAGCGCTTGAGGTGCTTCATTTCCACGTTGAAGCGCTTGGCCACCAGGTACAGCGAGTCACCCTTGCGCACCTTGTACTGGGTAGAGCGCTGCGCCGACGCCGCTACGCGATTGCCGGCGGCGCTCGGGGCGTTGCCGCCGCGCAGGGCCAGGACCTGGCCAGCGCGCAGGTTGTTGCCGGACAGGCGGTTCCAGCGCTTGATGTCCTTGATCGATACGCGGTTGGCCTTGGCGATGGCACCGAGGTTGTCACCCCGCTTGACCCGGTAGCTACGCGTGGCCACCGGTGCCTTGGCTTCGGCCACGGCGCGGGCGAATGCGGCTTTTGGCGGTTGCAGGCTGACCAGTTGCTCGGGGTTGAGGTTGGACAGGCTGGCACTGAGCAGCTGTGCTTTGGCGGTTGGCACCAGCAGCTGTTTCGGGCCATCGACGGTCATGCGTTTCTTGAACGCCGGGTTGAGCTGGATCAGCTCGTCCTCGTCGATGTTGGCGAAGGCGGCAACCCGGGTCAGGTCCAAGCGTTCGTTGATCGCCACTGCTTCGAAGTACGGTTCGTTGGCGATCGGGGTGAGATTGACGCCATAGGCTTCAGGCGTGGACACCACCTGCGACAGCGCCAGCAACTTGGGTACGTAGTCACGGGTTTCCTGGGGCAGCGGCAGGTTCCAGTAGTCGGTTGGCAGGCCCAGGCGCTCGTTACGTTCGATGGCGCGGCTGACCGTGCCTTCGCCGGCGTTGTAGGCGGCCAGGGCCAGCAGCCAGTCGCCGTTGAACATGTCATGCAGGCGGGTCAGGTAGTCCAGCGCGGCATTGGTCGAGGCGGTGATGTCGCGGCGGCCGTCATAGAAATTGGTCTGGCGCAGGTTGAAGTGGCGACCGGTTGCCGGCATGAACTGCCACATGCCTGCGGCGCTGGCCCGCGAATACGCCATCGGGTTGTAGGCGCTTTCGATGGCTGGCAGCAGCGCCAGCTCCAGGGGCATATCACGCTCCTCGAGGCGCTCGACGATGTAGTGCAGGTACAGGCTGCCGCGCTCGCCGGCGCTCTCGATGAAGGTGGGGTTGCTGGCGAACCACAAACGCTGTTGCTCGATGCGCGGGTTGACGTCGATGCTGTCCTGCAGGGCAAAGCCCTGGCGCATGCGCTCCCATACGTCCTGTGGCGCCTGCTCGGCCGGCTTGACCAGCAGCGGCGCGGGCTTGTGCTTGATCCGCGCCTGGTAGTTGTGCGCGCGAACGCTATCGGATTCGTCGAGCTGACGGGTGCTCTGGCAACCCACCAGAGTGGCGGCCAGAGCCAGCGCACTGATTTGGGCCAGGCGCGTCAGGGCGACTGAATGAGAGGTTCTGCGGCTACGGGAAGACATCGGCTGAGACAGGTATCCGGGCAAAAAATTTCGGCGATTCTAGAAACCGCTCCGGGCCGGGTCAACCGTTGAGCACAGATTGCGATATATCTTGCGGTTATCAGAAGGTGTCTTTCCAAGACCTCAAGGCAGCAAAAACAGCGACATGCGTAGCGTTGGAATGTCCCTTCCATTCGTCTGCTTTTTGTTTAACTAATGTTTCAGAGGTGCGCAAAAAAGGGTTGGTCAGGCGCTCCAGGCCAATTGTCGACGGCAATGTGATGCGCTGGTCGGCGCGCAACCGGGTCACCTCGTCGAAGCGCTGCTGCACATGCGGGTTGTCGGGCTCGACGGCCTTGGCGAAGCGCAGGTTGGCAAGCGTGTATTCGTGGGCGCAGTACACCTGGGTGTGCGCGGGCAGGGCCGCCAGGCGGGCCAGGGCGGGTTGCATCTGCTCGGGCGTGCCCTCGAACATGCGCCCGCAACCGGCCGCGAACAGGGTATCGCCGCTGAACAGGAGCGGGGTTTCCGACGGCTGGTCACTGAAGAAAGCGATATGGCCCAGGGTGTGGCCGGGCACCGCCAGCACCTGGAACACCACGCCCAGCACTTCGACCTCGGCGCCCTCGTCCAGCGCCAGGTCACGGCAGGGAATCTGCTCGTTGGCCGGGCCACAGACCCGCGCGCCGGTCAGTTGCTTGAGCCGTGCCACGCCGCCGACGTGGTCGTTGTGGTGGTGGGTAATGAGGATGTCGCTCAGCGCCCAGCCGGGGTTGGCGGCCAGCCAACGCTCCACCGGGCCGGCGTCGCCGGGGTCGACCACCGCACAACGGCGTTTGGCAGTATCCTGTAACAACCAGATGTAGTTGTCGGAGAAAGCGGGAAGAGCATCGATCTGTATCATGGTGCGGATCCGATTCACCTAGCGTGGCACATGAAGGCATCTTAGCCGCGATGGCGCGGCGGGAGAACCTTCGAGGGAGAGCGCAATGACCGACCAAGCCTTTGCCCAGGCCGATCCGGACTGGGTCGAGCTGATCAGCCTGGCCCGTGAGTGGTTCAATGGCCCACTCGGCCAACTGATGCTCAAGGAAGAAGACCAACTGCTGGAGGAAGAGCTGGGGCGCTTTTTTGGCGGTTACCTGGTGCATTACGGGCCCTGCGCCGAAGCACCGCCCCAGGCACCCCAGGTGCAGCGCAATGTGCGCCTTGGTGCGCCGTTGCCTGGGGTTGAAATTGTCTGCGAGGAACAGGCCTGGCCGCTGAGCGAGCATGCTGCCGACGTGGTGGTGCTGCAGCATGGCCTGGACTTCTGCCTGTCCCCGCATGGCCTGCTGCGCGAGGCAGCCAGTGCCGTGCGCCCGGGTGGGCACTTGCTGATCGTGGGCATCAACCCGTGGAGCAGTTGGGGCCTGCGCCATTTCTTCAGCCATGGCGCCTTGCGCAAGGCGCGCTGCATCTCGCCGTCGCGGGTTGGCGACTGGCTCAACCTGCTGGGCTTCGCGCTGGAGAAACGCCGCTTCGGGTGCTATCGTCCGCCGCTTGCCTCACCGGCCTGGCAGCAGCGCCTGCAAGGCTGGGAGCGGCTGGCCGGCGGCTGGCAAGGTGCCGGTGGTGGGGTCTACCTGCTGGTGGCGCGCAAGATGGTGGTAGGGCTGCGGCCCCTGCGTCAGCAGCGTCGCGAGCCCATGGGCAAGCTGCTGCCGCTGCCGCTGGCCAAGGTCAACCGCACGGCAGCCAACCCTGAAACTGACAAGCACTGAATTCAAGAGTGGTACATGAGCGATAGCGTCGAAATGTTTACCGATGGTGCCTGCAAGGGCAACCCTGGCCCGGGTGGCTGGGGGGTGCTGATGATCTACAAGGGCGTCGAGAAGGAACTGTGGGGCGGCGAACGTGAAACCACCAACAACCGCATGGAACTGATGGCGGCGATCCAGGGGCTGATGTCGCTCAAGCGTGAATGCGAAGTCGTGCTGACCACCGACTCGCAATATGTGATGAAGGGCATCAACGAGTGGATGGTCAACTGGAAGAAGCGCGGCTGGAAAACCGCGGCCAAGGAGCCGGTAAAAAACGCCGACCTGTGGCAACTGCTCGATGAGCAGGTCAACCGCCACAAGGTCACCTGGAAGTGGGTACGCGGGCACATCGGCCACCCCGGCAACGAACGGGCCGACCAGTTGGCCAACCGTGGGGTCGATGAGGTGCGCGCCCAGCGTTGAGCTGGGGTACAATCGCCGCTTTGTAACTGATGCAAGTTGGAGCACCCGGCGTGGAGCAGCAGCAAGATAAACGGTACGTGATTCTCGATACCGAGACCACGGGTATGCCGGTTGGCGAAGGTCACCGGATCATCGAAATCGGCTGTGTCGAGGTGATCGGCCGGCGGCTGACCGGGCGGCATTTCCATGTCTACCTGCAGCCGGACCGCGAAAGTGACGAGGGGGCGATCAACGTCCACGGCATCACCGACGCGTTTCTGGTCGGCAAGCCGCGCTTCGCCGATGTGGCCGATGAATTCTTCGAGTTCATCCAAGGCGCCACGCTGGTCATCCACAACGCGGCGTTCGACGTAGGCTTCATCAACAACGAATTCGCCTTGCTGGGCCAGCAGCATCGCGCGGACGTGTCGCAGTACTGCACCGTTCTCGACACCTTGCTGCTGGCGCGTTCGCGCCACCCGGGGCAGCGCAACAGCCTCGATGCGCTGTGCAAACGCTACGATATCGACAACTCGGGCCGCGAGCTGCACGGCGCACTGCTCGACTCGGAACTGCTGGCCGACGTCTACCTGGCGATGACCGGTGGCCAGACCAGCCTGTCGCTGGCCGGTCATGGGGCGGATGCCGAGGGTGACGGGCAGGCTGGCGGCGGCAGCGAAATCCGCCGGATCACCGGGCGAGCGCCGGGGCGCGTGATCATGGCCAATGCCCAAGAGCTGGAAGCGCATGCCGAGCGGTTGGCAGCCATAGCCAAATCGGCAGGCGGGCCTTCGATGTGGCAGCTGCTGACCGAGTCAGCTGCCGGCTGATTGTGGCTATCTGTCTTGCTGCTGCCGGTCATCCATCACCGGCCATGCGCCACGGCTTGCTTCACGGAATGCGAATGAGCTCGACACCGCTGCGGGCCAGCTCGAAGCGGTTTTCACCCAGGTAATTGACCTTGTCGCCGATGGCCAGGCGGTAGGTGGTGATGGGGGCGCCCAGTGTGCTGCCGTCAAGTTGCAGGGTCGACTCCTGGAACTCGTGCACGGGGTAGATGCGGCCTTCGGCGTCACGGGCGTGGAATTGGCCGACCATTACTGCTGCCATTTGGGTGGAAACCTCTGAAATACGTAGGAAATGTCTGTAGTCATAGACCGTGCAGGAGGGCTGGAAGTTTTCGCGTCGATGAAAAAAAACCAAAGCGGCGAGAAACGGTCATCTATAACTACAACGTCCTTTAACCCGTATAGGTAGGAAATTGCCATGAGCCAGGTGTATTCGGTTGCGGTTGTTGTCGGTAGCTTGCGCAAGGAGTCCTACAACCGTAAGGTCGCCCGCGCACTTGCGGAGCTGGCATCGTCCAGCCTTGCCCTGAAAATCGTCGAAATTGGCGATCTGCCGCTGTACAACGAGGATGTCGAGGCCGAGGGTGCTCCCGAGTCCTGGAAACGGTTTCGCGATGAAATTCGCCGCAGCGATGCCGTGCTGTTCGTCACCCCTGAATACAACCGCTCGGTCCCCGGCTGCCTGAAGAACGCCATTGACGTTGGCTCCCGGCCTTACGGGCACAGTGCCTGGAGCGGCAAGCCCACTGCGGTGGTGAGCGTTTCGCCAGGGGCTATCGGCGGCTTTGGTGCCAACCATGCCGTGCGCCAGGCGCTGGTATTTCTGGACATGCCGTGCATGCAGATGCCCGAAGCCTACATTGGCGGTGCCGCCAACCTGTTCGACGAGTCGGGCAAGCTCAACGACAAGACCCGGCCATTCCTGCAGGCCTTCATCGACAAGTTTGCTTCATGGGTGAAGCTGAACCGGTCGGTCTGAACCGCCAACCCACTCGTGAGATGCCCCTTGCCGCAGTGGCCTGGCCCGCTGCTGCAAGGGGCGCCATGCGTTAGCGGAAGCTGTAGGAAACCCCGGCGTATACGCTGAAGCCTTCGCCCGGGGTGGAGCGCGCATTGTCATTACCGGCATCGTTGTAGGCGGGCGTCACCGTCGCTGCATAACGCTGGTTGGTGAGGTTGCGCAGGTCCAGCCAGGTTTGCCAGTCCTGGCGGGGTGAATCCCAACCGATACGCGCGCCGAGCAGGGCATATTCATCAGCGTGGTAGCTGTTGGCGTAGTCCACCTGAACCTTGGATGCCAGCTGGGTATTCACCCCGGCATGGAAACCGTTCGGCCAGTCGTAGCGTAGCTCGGCCTGGTAATAGTGCATGGGGATGCCAGGCAGGCGATTGTCACCGAACGCCTCGTCATCGCGGTAGTGGAAATCACTGAATGTATAGGCCTGGCGCAGGCTCAACTTGCCCGTGCCTGCGCGTTCCCACAAGGTGCTGACGAGGCTGGCTTCCACACCTTGGTGCACTGTGGCGCTGGCATTGAACTCGGAGGTGAAGTTCGGCACCACTTCCACGGCGAGCAGTTCGTGGCGCACCTGTGCGTAGTACCAGGCCAGGTCCCAGCGGCCGATGCCCGAATCGCCACGTGCGCCCACTTCCAGGGTGGTTGCAGTCTGGTTCTGCATTTCGATCGGCTGGATCTGTTTGCCGCCAGTACTCGGTGCGCTCCAGATCAGCGACCAGGGGTGTGGCGGCTCGACCGAACGGCTGAGGTTGCCATACACCTGCAGGTCCGGCCGAAGGTCGTAGCGCAAGCCCACACGGGGGGCGTAATCCCAGTCATGCATGCTCACTTTGCCGCCCTCGGCAGGGTAGGTGACGTCGCTTTCACGCCGGGTGTAGATCATGGCCAGGCCGGTGGTCAGCCACAGGTTGGGCACCAGTTCCAGGTCATTGCCGGCATGCAGCACGGTATCGGAGCCCTGGTAGGTGAAGTCCCGCGTCCTTGCACCGAACACGTCGCCAGTGCGGGCGAACTGCGAGGCGCCGCTGTTTGGCAGGTGTTTGGTGGTGCGCCAGCCGAGGGTGGTCTTGCTCTCGTGGCCGTACAGGCTGTCGCGGCGCGAATAGTTGAGCGTGCCGCTGACGTCGGTATAGGCCACCTTCAGGCGCATCGGCCCTTCGCGCAGGTCCATGGGGTAGTCGTGGTAGACCAGGCCGGCTTCCACCCGCGCGTCATCTTCGAGGTAGAAGGTAGTCTTGTTGCCTACCCAGGTGCTGCCCGGTTGCGGGCGGCTATCGTCACGGGCCAGGTAGGCCGGGTTGGCCGCCCGAGGGTGGTGTTTGATCTGGTCCTTGGTCAGGCGCCCGGCCAGTTCGTTCTCGGTTTCCCGGTAGCGCAGGTAGAAGCGCGTTTCGAGGTTGGGGTTGAAGCGGTAGCCGACATTGGCAGCCACGCCCTTGGCACTGCCGCTGCTGTGAGCCTGGTAACCGTCGTATTCGGCATCGGTCAACGCGACGTAGTAGTCGAGGTCGCCCAGCACCTGGCCCGAGCTGATATGCCGATGCTGGTAGCCGCGGCTGCCCACCTCGTAGCGCACCTGCAGCGGTGCAGCGTCATAGCCGGTGTGGGTGACGTAGTTGATCGCGCCACCCAGTGCCAGCGCGCCCTGATCGAAGCCGTTGGCGCCGCGCAACACTTCGGCGCGGCTTAGCCACAAGGGTTCGAACAGCTCGTAGGGGGTGCCCCCCGGGCCGGTCAATGGCAGCCCGTCGAACATCGTGTAGATGCCAGAGCCATGTGCCCCCGGGGCACGATTGAGGCCTGAGCCGCGGATCGACAACTTGATCCCGTCGT
This sequence comes from Pseudomonas sp. TJI-51, assembly GCF_000190455.2. Lineage (NCBI taxonomy): Bacteria > Pseudomonadati > Pseudomonadota > Gammaproteobacteria > Pseudomonadales > Pseudomonadaceae > Pseudomonas > Pseudomonas sp. TJI-51. Next base: position 85,423 of record NZ_AEWE02000053.1, on the reverse strand, counting down.
TGCCTGCCGATTGTGCGAACACACCGGGCTGGTAGGCCAGCACGTCCTGGTTGCTGGCCACCCGGCCTTGGCCGACCCGTTGCATGTCCACCAGGTTGCTGGCGCCCGGTATTTCGCGCAGGCGCTGGGTGGCGGCCGTCAGTTCGGTCTGCTCCTCGTCGGTGATCAGAACCTGGTCGAGCTCGACCGAGGGTGCCGCCACGACGGGCTGGGTGGCGCCCATGGCAGCCAGCAGGCCCAGGCAGGATGACAGGGGCATAACGCGACGCATTGTACGACTCCAGGCGAAAAGCGAATGGACAACGGCGTTGAGACGAGCGAAATGCCGCCGGGAGCACGAAGAAAAGCACTCATTTTCCCGCTGCTTTCGTCAGACGCTTTTGTACGAAAGTTCTTTACAAGCGGCGGCGATGGAGGCTGCCGCCCGGGCTTCGTAAGGTGAACGCAGATCGGCAAGCGTGCCGTGCTCACTCACCCGTGGAGTTCAAACATGACCGACAACGCTCGACATTCGCAGCACCCTCTGGCGGACGCCCCGGTGCGCCTGACACCACGTGAACAGCAGGTGCTGCTGTGGTGCGCCTATGGCAAGAGTTCCTGGGAAATCGGGCAGATCCTGGCGTGCAAGGAGTCGACCGTGAATTTCCACGTGTCCAACATCCTGCGCAAATTCGATGTGCCCACCCGGGTAGCTGCAGTGATCAAGGCTATTCGTTACGGCATGCTGGCCGAGCAATGAGGAGGTGACGCATGAGTACCGATCGCCTACCACGCATTGCCGATAGCCACGACCCGTTCTGGCCGCGGGTGGACTTGGGCAGGTTGCATGAACGGCTGAAGCTGCAGCAGCCAGTCAGTGATGCGGCGCTGGAGGTGGCCGCGCGCTGTGCCGTGATTGCCGCGGCAAGCGAGTTCGCCCGCTGGCGAGCGGCGCTGCGTGAGCGGGGCTACCAACGCCTCGAGGACGTGGCCGGGCATGACCATGGGCGCGCCTTGCACGTGTGTTACACCCGTTTTGTCGAAGCCGCGATCCTGCATACCTTGGGTTCCGCGCCTTGCCTTGCTGGACCGCGACGAGGGCTGAAACATGCCTGAACAATGGTTCTGCGACCACTTGGGTTCAACCCTGGCGCAGATGCTGGGGGTGGATGGCAATGTGTTGTTCGCCGCGTTGCTGGGGGCGTTGCTGGTCAGTGCCGCACGCGACCGGTTGATCACCAACACCGCCAAGCGGCTGACACTGGCCAAGAAACTCTTGCTGGTGTTTGTCACCGTAGGCGTGGGCCATTTGTTCGAGCCGCTGATTTCGGAGTCGGTGCCCTTGCTGTCACGTGGCATGGCCGGTTTTGTGGCAGCGGTAATCGTCATTCCGGTCAGCCTGAAGGTCATGGTGCTGGTCGACACCCTCGACCCGCGTGAACTGATCCAGCGCTGGCGTAAGCGGGGTTAACCCGCCAGCTCGCTCAACCGCTGTTCCAGTTGCCGGATTCGCTGCTTGTCTTCGATGAACAGCAAGATGGCTTGGCGGTCGCTGGGCGACAAGGTGCGCAGGCGCTCGAGCACATCGGCTTCCCAACCCGTCAGGCCCCGGCTTGCCGGGGCCTGCTCGCCATGGCCGAGCAGAAGCCAGTCCAGCGAGCAGGCATGTTGCCTGGCGATCTCGATGCAAAGGGAATAGGGAATGCTATCGCGCACCTTCCAGCTGCTGAGCGTCTGCGGGCTCACCGACAGTGCGCGCGAAAGTTCGGCGTCGGACTGCGCGCCAGTTAGAAGCTTGAGCCGCGTGAGCACCGCAGCCAGTACGTGAGTACTCATAACAAATATCCATGACTGGTTTAATGATATTCCATGGGCTTAAACTACTCGTTATGAATACAGCCCTGCGTTTTAAGGAGCATTTCTGCAATGAGAAACACCAAACTGAAGAATAGTCCCGATTTTGTGGCCAATACTGACACACTCCGGCGAGCATTCTCACTGAAGTTGAACCTGAACAGTGCTTGCAGGTACTTGCCGTGAGTACTTACAAGCTTGTCTGCCCGCACTGCCACAGCAGGATGCGCATCCGCACCAGTGAAGGTCGCCATATTTTCCTGCGCATTGCTTATTTGCAATGCACAACCGAGGTCTGTGGCTGGTCGGTACGTGCCGAATTCGAAATGACCCATGAACTGTCGCCCAGCGGCATGCCCAACCCGGAAGTCTACCTGCCTTCTGCCAATGGTGATTTGCGCAAGGCGGCCCTGCCGGGCGCAGGGCTGGGTAGCCCTGGTGAATGAGCTGGCATGCTCAGCGACCTAAAACACGCACATAAAAAAACACCCCGCATCAGCGGGGTGTTTTCATTGGCAGGGCAATCAGCCGATCAGTTGCAGGCCGGCTTGCTGGACCATTTCCAGCAGGGGTTGCGGGTACACACCCAGTACGAAAGCAAGAATGGCGATGGCCAGCAGCATGACGCCACCGGTGCGCTGCTCCCACTTCAGCGGTGCGTCGTGGCGACGCAGGTTCGGCTCGACCAGGTACAGGGTGACCATGACACGCAGGTAGTAGTACACGCCGATGGCGCTGCCGATCACCAGGGCCCCAACCAGCCACCACAGGTGCGACTCGACACCGGTGGCGATGATGTAGAACTTGCCGATGAAACCGGCGGTCAGCGGGATGCCCGCCAGCGACAGCATCATCACGGTCAGCACTGCGGTCAGGTACGGGCGGCGCCAGAACAGGCCGCGGTATTCGTACAGGGCATCGGCGTCACGGCCGCCATAGGGCGAGGACATCAGGGTGATGACCCCGAAGGCGCCCAGGCTGGTGATCACGTAGGTGACCAGGTACACGCCCATGGCTTCCAGGGCCAGGCCCTTGCTGGCGATCAGGGCGATGAGCAGGTAACCGAAGTGGGCGATGGACGAGTAACCAAGCAGGCGCTTGAGGTTGCTCTGGGTCAGCGCCAGCAGGTTACCGACCAGGATGGAGGCAACGGCGATGACCGCCAGTACGGTGCTCAGCACGCCGCTGCTGGCAGCAGGGGAGAGCATGAATAGGCGCACGACCACGGCGAACACCGCGACCTTGCTGGCGGTTGCCAGGAATGCGGCAACCGGCGCCGGGGCGCCTTCGTACACGTCCGGGGTCCACAGGTGGAAAGGTACCAGCGACAGCTTGAAGGCCAGGCCGACCAGCATCATGCCCAGGCCCAGTTGGGCCACCAGGCTTGGCATGCTGGTAGCCGCCAGGGCCTTGCCAATCTGGTCGAAGCTCAGGCTGCCGGCGTCGGCGTACAGCAAGGCCATGCCGAACAGCAGGAACGCTGAACCGGCGGCCGACAGCACCATGTACTTGATACCGGCTTCCAGCGAGCGCTTGTTGAAGAACGCATAGGCCACCAGGCCGTAGACCGGCACCGACAGCAGCTCCAGGCCGATGAACAGCCCCGCCAGGTGGTTGGCGCTGACCAGCACCAGGCCACCGAGTGCCGACATCAGCAGCAGCAGGTAGAGCTCTTCACGGTTGCCCGGGAAGCCTTTGGAGCCTTCGCCCAGGTAGGCGTGGGCCAGGGTGACGCAAGCCAGCGTGGCCACCAGGATGATCGCCATGTACAGGCAGGCGAACTTGTCGATGGTCAGCAGCGGGGTGACCGCCAACGGTGCCACCTTCAGCACCGGCAGGATCGACAGCAGCGCCAGGTTCAGGCCCACGGTGGACAGCAGGAAGGTTTGCGAGTGGTTGCGCTTCCAGGCGATCGCCAGCATCACCACCACCGTGGTGATGGTGGTGATCAGCATCGGCGCCAATGCGATGAAGTGTTGAGTGGTGAATTCCATAGCGCTCTTACCGGGCCGAAGCGAGTTGAGTGAAAGCGGAGCCGAGCCACTGCTGCACACCACTCATGGTGGCGGCAGAGGTGTCGAGGAATGGCTGCGGATACACGCCCAGCAGGATCAGCAGGACCGCCAGGCCCAGCACCATGATCAGCTCGCGACCGTCCATGCCGGCCAGTACGGTGTCGCTCTTGGCCGGGCCGAAGTAGGCGCGGTGGATCATGATCAGCGAGTACACCGAGCCAAATACCAGGCCGGTGGTGGCGATCACGGTGATCCACGGTACATGCACGAAGCTGCCGAGCAGGATCAGGAACTCGCCGACGAAGTTGCCGGTGCCGGGCAGGCCCAGCGAGGCAGCGGCGAAGAACAGGCTGATGGCGGGCAGGTAGGCGATACGGTGCCACAGGCCGCCCATCTGGCGCATGTCACGGGTGTGCAGGCGCTCGTACAGCTGGCCCGACAGGATGAACAGCGCGGCAGCCGACAGGCCGTGGGCCAGCATCTGGATCACCGCGCCTTGCAGGGCCTGCTGGCTGCCGGAGTAGATACCGATCAGCACGAAGCCCATGTGCGAGACGCTGGAGAAGGCGATCAGGCGCTTGATGTCGGTTTGCGCGAAAGCCAGGAACGCACCGTAGAAGATGCCGATCAGGCCCAGGGTCATGGCAATCGGCGCGAACTCGGCCGAGGCGTTCGGGAACAGCGGCAGGGCGAAGCGCAGCAGGCCATAGGCCGCAGTCTTCAGCAGGATACCGGCCAGGTCCACGGAACCTGCAGTGGGCGCCTGGGCGTGAGCGTCAGGCAACCAGGAGTGGAACGGCACCACCGGCAGCTTCACCGCAAAGGCGATGAAGAAGCCCAGCATCAGCAGGTATTCCACGCCCGCAGGCAACTGGGCCTTGAGCAGGTCGCTGTAGTTGAAGGTGAGCACGCCGGTTGTGTTGTAGTTGACCAGGACCAGGCCAAGGATCGCCACCAGCATGATCAGGCCGCTGGCCTGGGTGAAGATGAAGAACTTGGTCGCCGCGTAGATCCGGGTCTTCTTGCCATCTGCCGAGCTGTGACCCCAGAGCGCGATGAGGAAGTACATCGGCACCAGCATCATTTCCCAGAAGAAGAAGAACAGGAACAGGTCCAGTGCCAGGAACACACCGACCACGCCGCCCAGGATCCACATCAGGTTGAGGTGGAAGAAGCCGACGTGACGCTGGATCTCTTTCCACGAGCACAGGACCGACAGCACACCGAGCAGGCCGGTAAGCAGGATCATCAGCAGCGACAGGCCATCGAGGGCCAGGTGGATGCTGATGCCGAAGCGCTGGATCCACTGGACTTTGTATTCCAGGGCCCAGGCCGGTTCGGCGCCAGGTGCGGGGGCGAGGGTGTAATCGCCGTGAGCCCACAGCCACAGGCCGATGCCTAGCAGCAGGGACATGGTCAGCAGCGCGATCCAGCGCGGCAGGGGGGCGCCGAAGCGCTCACCCAGCCAGCACAGGAAGCCGCCGATGAAGGGGATCAGGATCAGCCAAGGCAAAATCATGACGGGTTCGTTTCCTTTTGCAGGGTCGCAAGGTTCGCAAAGTTCATGGTCATACCGCAGCCACTACCACAGCGCCGAGTACCAGCACTGCGCCAACGGCGATCGAGGCGGTGTACCAGCGCAGTTGGCCAGTCTCGGTCTTGCTCATGGCGACGTGGCCGCCGCGAGCAAGGCGAGGGATGAGGCCAATGCCGCGGTCAACCGGATCCTTGCGCAGCATGTGGCTGATCAGCAGGTAAGGTTTGACGAACAGCTTGTCGTAGATCCAGTCGAAGCCCCAGGCAGCGAACCACCAGGCCGAAAGCACACGGCCGATGCTGCTGTTGGCCACCGCACTGACGAAGCTGCGCTTGCCCAGGAACAGCAGGGCTGCCAGCAGGATACCGGCAATGGCGATCGACCCCGAGGTGATTTCCAGCGCGTGCTTGGCGGCGCCACCGGCATGGCCGGCGCTTTCAGGCAGCACGCCGGCCAGCGGTGGGGTGATCCAGGCACCGATGAAGGTCGACAGCACGATCAGTACGCCCAGCGGCAGCCAGTGGCTGATGCCGTGGCCGGCATGCGCTTCGGTCTTGGCTTCGCCGTGGAAGGCGATGAAGATCAGGCGGAAGGTGTACAGCGAGGTCATGAACGCGCCCACCAGGCCGGCGTACAGCAGGCCGGTGTTGCCACTGGCGAAGGCTTCCCAGAGGATCTCGTCCTTGGAGTAGAAGCCTACCGTCACGATCGGCAGGGCGGCCAGGGCCGCGCCACCGACCACGAAGCTGGCATAGGCCAGTGGCAGTTTCTTCCACAGGCCGCCCATCTTGAAGATGTTCTGCTCGTGGTGGCAGGCCACGATCACCGCACCGGAGGCCAGGAACAGCAGTGCCTTGAAGAACGCGTGGGTCATCAGGTGGAAGATCGCCGCGTCCCAGGCACCGACGCCCAGGGCCAGGAACATGTAGCCGATCTGGCTCATGGTCGAGTAGGCGAGGATACGCTTGATGTCGGTTTGCACCAGCGCAGCGAAGCCGGCCAGTACCAGGGTCACGCCACCGACCACGCCTACCAGGTGCAGGATGTCGGGCGCCAGCAGGAACAGGCCGTTGGTACGGGCGATCAGGTACACGCCCGCAGTCACCATGGTCGCGGCGTGGATCAGTGCCGAAACCGGGGTCGGGCCGGCCATCGCGTCCGCCAGCCAGGTCTGCAGTGGCAACTGGGCCGATTTACCCACCGCACCACCCAGCAGCATCAGCGTTGCCAGCACCATCCAGGTGTCGCCCGCCTGGAATTTCTGTGGTGCCAGCACCAGCAGCTCCTGCACGTTCAAGGTACCCAGCTGGGCGAACAGGATGAACAGGCCGATGGCCATGAACACGTCGCCGATGCGGGTGACGATGAATGCCTTGAGCGCGGCATTACCGTTGTTGCGGTTGCTGTAGTAGAAGCCGATCAACAGGTACGAGCACAGGCCCACGCCTTCCCAGCCGAAGTAGATGAACAGCAGGTTATCGCCAAGGATCAGGAACAGCATGCTGGCGATGAACAGGTTGGTGTACGAGAAGAAGCGCGAGTAGCCGGCTTCGCCACGCATGTACCAGGAGGCGAACAGGTGGATCAGGAAGCCGACACCGGTGACCACGCCGAGCATGGTGACCGACAGGCCGTCCAGGTACAGGGTAAAGTTCGGCGCGAAGCCGTCCACCGACATCCACTGCCACAGCAACTGGCTGTAAGCGCCGCCTTCAGGTGGGGCGACGTTGAATTGCCAGATGACGTAGGCGGCCGTGGCCGCCGACAGGCCTACCGAGCCGACGCCGATCAGCGCGGACAGGTTCTCCGAGAACCGTCCGCGCGAGAACGACAGCAGCAGGAAGCCGATGAGGGGAAAGACGAAAGTCAGGAAGAGAAGGTTCATCCGCGCATCTCACTGGCAGCATCGATGTCGAGAGTGTGGAACCGGCGGTACAGCTGCAGCAGGATGGCCAGGCCAATGCTGGCCTCGGCAGCTGCCAGGCTGATCACCAGAATGAACATCACCTGGCCGTCGGGCTGGACCCAACGGGCCCCGGCGACGACGAACGCCAGGGCAGAAGCGTTCATCATGACTTCCAGGCTCATGAGCACGAAGAGGATGTTGCGGCGGACCATCAGGCCAACCAGACCTAAGCAGAACAGGATGCCGGCGACTGCCAGGCCATGTTCGAGAGGGATAGCACCCATGATTTACTCCTTCGCCTCGTTGCGGCCCAGGTGGAAGGCGGTCACAGCTGCCGCCAGCAGCAGCATCGACGCCAGTTCGACCACCAGCAGGTAAGGGCCGAACAAGCTGACCCCCACGGCTTTCGGGCCCACGGTGGTACCGCTGATGCCGGCGCCGCTCGGGGTGACGAACAGCACGTACAGCAGCTCTGCCAGCAGCAGGGCGCCAAGAATGACCGGCCCGGCCCAGATGCCGGGCTTGAGCCAGCCGCGCTCCTGGGCCACCGAAGCCGGCCCGAGGTTGAGCATCATCACCACGAACACGAACAGCACCATGATGGCGCCGGCGTAGGCGATCACTTCCAGGGCACCGGCGAACGGTGCACCCAGGGAGAAGAAGATCATGGCCACGGAGATCAGCGAAATGATCAGGTAAAGCAAGGCGTGCACGGGGTTGGTGCCGGTCACCACCCGAAGGGTGGACACCACGGCGATCCCGGATGCGAAGTAGAAAGCGAATTCCATCTTTCTGTCCTTATGGGAGCAAGCTCTTCACGTTGATCGGCTCGGCTTCGTTCTGTGCAGCGCCTTTCGGCTTGCCAGCGATGGCCATACCCGCAACACGGTAGAAGTTGTAGTCAGGGTTCTTGCCGGGGCCGGAGATCAGCAGATCTTCTTTCTCGTACACCAGGTCCTGACGCTTGAACTCGGCCATTTCGAAATCCGGAGTCAGCTGGATCGCGGTGGTCGGGCACGCTTCTTCACACAGGCCGCAGAAGATGCAGCGCGAGAAGTTGATGCGGAAGAACTCCGGGTACCAGCGGCCGTCCTCGGTTTCGGCTTTCTGCAGCGAGATGCAGCCGACCGGGCAGGCCACCGCGCAGAGGTTGCACGCTACGCAGCGCTCCTCGCCGTCGGGGTCGCGGGTGAGCACGATGCGGCCGCGGTAGCGCGGCGGCAGGTACACGGGCTCTTCGGGGTACTGCAGGGTGTCACGTTTGCGAAACCCGTGGGAGAACACCATGGCCAGGCTGCGCAGCTGGGTGCCGGTGCCTTTAACGATGTCGCCGATATACTTGAACATGGGTCAAATCCTCACTGGGCCGCGACGGCTGGCGTGTTGTAGAGCACGAGCGCAGCGGTCACCAGCAAATTGATCAGGGTCAGCGGCAGGCAGAACTTCCAGCTGAAGTCCATCACCTGGTCATAGCGTGGGCGCGGGATCGAGGCGCGCAGCAGGATGAACAGCATGATGAAGAACGCGGTCTTCAATGCGAACCACAGGAACGGCAGTTGCGGCAGGATGCCGAACGGGCCGTGCCAGCCGCCGAAGAACAGGGTTACCAGCAGCGCCGAGATGAGGATGATGCCGATGTACTCACCGACGAAGAACATGCCCCACTTCATGCCGGCATACTCGATGTGGTAGCCGTCGGCCAGTTCCTGTTCCGCTTCCGGCTGGTCGAACGGGTGACGGTGAGTCACGGCCACGCCAGCGATGAAGAAGGTGCAGAAGCCGAAGAACTGCGGAATGATGAACCACAGGTTCTGCGCCTGGTACTCGACGATGTCGCGCATGTTGAACGAACCCACCTGCACCACCACGCCCATCAGCGCCAGGCCCAGGAACACTTCGTACGACACGGTCTGTGCCGAAGCCCGCAAGCTGCCCAACAGGGCGTACTTGTTGTTCGACGACCAGCCGGCAAACAGCACCGCGTAGACCGACAGGCCGGCCATGGCGAAGAAGAACAGCAGGCCGATGTTCAGGTCGGCGACGCCCCAGCCCGGGGTGATCGGGATGATCGAGAAGCCAATCAGCAGGGCGCTCATGGCCACGACTGGCGCCAGGGTGAAGATCATCTTGTCGACGAAGGGCGGGTTCCAGTCTTCCTTGAAGAACATCTTCAGCATGTCGGCTGCGATCTGGAACATGCCGAACGGGCCCACACGGTTCGGACCGTAGCGGTCCTGCCACCAGCCCAGCAAGCGGCGTTCGACGAAGCTGAGCAGCGCGCCGCAGACCACCACGGCCAACAGCACCACGATAGCCTTGACGACCTGGATGATCACATCGATCACTTCGGGGGTGAACCAGCTCATTGTGCTGCCTCCTGCAGACCTTCGACGGGTGCACCGAAGATGGCAGGCGGAATGCCGGCCAGGCCTTTCGGCAGCGCGACCAGGCCAGCGCCCAGCTCTTCATTGATACGCAGCGGCAGGCGCAGGGCCACACCGGCAACGGTCAGGCTCAGCAGCGCACCTTCGTTGACGCCCAGGCGGTCGGCCTCGGACTTGGCCAGGGCCACGTAGGCCGCCGGAATACGCTGTTGCACCGGGGCGGCGCGCGAGGAGCTTTCTTCGCTGCCGAACAGGTGGAAGAACGGCACCGCCGTCCAGGTGCCACGGGCCGGGTTGAAGGCGCCCGGAATGGCGCTGAACCAGTTCAGGCGGTCGCCTTGCGACTCGATCAGGCGCACGCCCGGGTCACCAGCACGCAGGTGGCCACCGACCTCGTCCTGGAACTTGTTCCAGGCTTGCGGCGAGTTCCAGCCCGGCGACCAGGCGAACGGCACCTGCTGGCGCGGTTCGGCCGAGCCCGAGTAGCCTTCCATGGAGAAGGCGAACGCGGTGTCCTTGTCTTGCGGGGTACGTGGCTCGTGCACGCTGATGTTGGCGCGCATGGCGGTACGGCCGGAGTAGCGCAGCGGCTCGCGGGCCAGCTTCATGCCCTTGATGCGGAACGCGGCGCTTGGCGCGGCATTGACGATGCCGGCCAGTTGCGGCGCGGCAGCAGCACAGGCGCTGGTGACGTGGTCCAGTTGCGTCCAGTCGACCGGCTTGTTCAGCAGGGTGGCACGCAGGGCGTGCATCCAGCGCCAGCCTTCGTGGATCTGGATGCTGCTGTCCAGGTACTGCGGGTCGAACACCTGGAAGAAGCGCTGGGCACGGCCTTCCTGGCTGACCAGGGTACCGTCGCCTTCGGCGAACGAGGCGGCCGGCAACACCAGGTGGGCGCGGTCGACCGTCGGGGTTTTCGAGTGGTCAGCGACGATCACCACTTTGGCGGCCGCCAGGGCTGCGTCGACCTTGGAAGCCGCTACGCGGGCGTACAGGTCGTTTTCCAGCACCACGATCGCATCGGCTTTGCCGCTGATGACGGCGTCCAGCGCGGCATCCACCGACTCGCCACCGAGCATGGCCAGGCCGATGCTGTTGGCCTCTGGCACCACCAGGCTCAGGGAGCCGTTTTTCTCGCGCAGCTTCAGGGCCTTGGCGATGTTGGCGGCGGCTTCGATCAGGGCCGGGTCGGCCAGCGAAGTGCCCGCTACCACCAATGGGCGCTTGGCGGCCACCAGGGCGTCGGCGATGCGCTGGGCCAGGGCTTTGGCTTCGGCGTCCAGGCCTTCGACGGCCGGGGCGCTCGGGTCGATGGCGTGGGCCACGGCGAAGCCGAGGCGGGCCAGGTCGGCGGGGGCTGCGTGCACGCACTCTTCAGCCACGTCGTCCAGCTTGGTTTGCGCCAGCGAAGCGATGAACAGCGGGTACAGCGCGTGCTGGCCGATGTTCTTCACGGCAGCGTCGAGCCAAGGCTGCACCTTCATCGCTTCGGCCATGGCCTCGGCCTTGCCCTTGGTCGCCTGGCGCACAGCCAGGGCGACGCGGGCAGCGGTCTGGGTCAGGTCTTCACCCAGCACGAACACGGCGTCGTGGTCTTCGATATCGCGCAGGGTCGGCACCGGCAGCGGGCTGTTGTTCAGCACGTCCAGGGCCAGGCGTACCCGGGCCAGCTCGCCAGCTTCCATGCCCGAGTAGAAGTACTCGGCACCGACCAGCTCACGCAGGCCGTAGTTGCTTTCGAGGCTGGCGCGTGGCGAACCGATGCCGACGATGGTGCGGCCGCGCAGCAGGTCGGCGGCCTTGTCCAGGGCGGCGTCCAGGCCCAGCTTGGTGCCGTCGGCCAGTTGTGGCTGGCGCGGGCGGTCCGTGCGGTTGACGTAACCGTAGCCAAAGCGGCCGCGGTCGCACAGGAAGTACTGGTTCACCGAACCGTTGAAGCGGTTTTCGATACGGCGCAGCTCGCCATAGCGCTCGCCTGGGCTGATGTTGCAGCCGCTGGAGCAGCCATGGCAGATGCTCGGGGCAAACTGCATGTCCCACTTGCGGTTGTAGCGCTCGGAGTGGGTCTTGTCGGTGAACACGCCCGTTGGGCAGACTTCGGTCAGATTGCCGGAGAACTCGCTTTCCAGCACGCCGTCTTCGACGCGACCGAAGTACACGTTGTCGTGGGCGCCGTAGACACCCAGGTCGGTCCCGCCGGCGTAGTCCTTGTAGTAGCGCACGCAGCGATAGCAGGCGATGCAGCGGTTCATCTCATGGGCGATGAACGGGCCGAGGTCCTGGTTCTGGTGGGTACGCTTGGTGAAACGGTAGCGGCGCTCGTTGTGGCCGGTCATTACCGTCATGTCCTGCAGGTGGCAGTGACCGCCTTCCTCGCACACCGGGCAGTCGTGCGGGTGGTTGGTCATCAGCCATTCGACGACGCTGGCGCGGAACGCCTTGGACTCTTCATCGTCGATGGAGATCCAGGTGCCGTCGGAAGCAGGGGTCATGCAGGACATGACGATACGACCACGGGTGTCGTTCTCGTCGGTGTACTGCTTGACCGCGCACTGCCGGCAGGCACCCACGCTACCAAGCGCGGGGTGCCAGCAGAAATAAGGGATGTCGAGGCCGAGTGACAGACACGCCTGTAACAGGTTGTCAGCACCGTTGACTTCGAGCGCTTTGCCGTCTACGTGGATAGTGGCCATTGTTCAAAGTTCTTCGTTGGCCCGCGTGAGCGGGCGTGGCTAATGGAAATCGGTGAGCCTGCGGCACGCCACGAGTCATTCGGGCCTGCCGGCGGGCTGGCGGGTGGCACGGACCACCCGCGTTCTATCTTTTTATGCGCCGACCACAATCGGCTTCGCCAGGTTCGGGCGCAGGGTGCCAGCGCTTTCAGGCGCCACACCGGCCTCGAACTCCGAGCGGAAGTATTTGATGGCACTGCCCAATGGCTCGACGGCACCCGGTGCGTGAGCACAGAAGGTACGGCCTGGGCCGAGGAAGTTGACCAGCCCCAGCAGCGTCTCGATGTCTTCGGCGCGGCCCTGGCCGTTTTCCAGTGCGCGCAGCATTTTCACGCTCCACGGCAGGCCGTCACGGCAAGGGGTGCACCAGCCACACGACTCGCGGGCGAAGAACTCTTCCATGTTGCGCAGCAGCGACACCATGTTGACGCTGTCGTCTACCGCCATGGCCAGGCCCGTACCCATGCGGGTGCCGACCTTGGCGATGCCACCGGCGTACATCTGCGCGTCGAGGTGCTCGGGCAGCAGGAAGCCGGTACCGGCGCCGCCTGGCTGCCAGCACTTGAGCTTGAAGCCGTCACGCATGCCACCGGCGTAGTCCTCGAACAGCTCGCGGGCGGTAACGCCGAACGGCAGCTCCCACAGGCCCGGGTTCTTGACCTTGCCGGAGAAGCCCATCAGCTTGGTGCCGTGGTCTTCGCTGCCTTCACGGGCCAGCGACTTGTACCAGTCGTTGCCGTTGGCGACGATGGCTGGCACGTTGCACAGGGTTTCGACGTTGTTCACGCAGGTCGGTTTGCCCCATACACCCACGGCAGCAGGGAAGGGCGGTTTGGAGCGCGGGTTGGCGCGGCGGCCTTCCAGCGAGTTGATCAGCGCGGTTTCTTCACCGCAGATGTAGCGCCCGGCACCGGTGTGCACGAACAGCTCGAAATCGAAACCGCTGCCCAGGATGTTCTTGCCCAAAAGGCCTGCGGCCTTGGCTTCATCGATGGCGCGGTTGAGGTTCTTCGCGGCGGTGGTGTATTCGCCGCGCAGGAAGATGTAGCCGCGGTAGGCCTTCAGGGCGCGGGCGCTGATCAGCATGCCCTCCACCAGCAGATGGGGCTGTTGCTCCATCAGCATGCGGTCCTTCCAGGTGTTGGGCTCCATTTCGTCCGCGTTGCACAGCAGGTAGCGGATGTTCATGGATTCGTCTTTGGGCATCAGGCCCCACTTCACCCCGGTGGGGAAGCCGGCGCCACCACGGCCCTTGAGGCCGGAGTCCTTGACGCTTTGCACGATATCGTCGGCGGACATGTCTGCCAGCGCCTTGCGCGCGGCGGCGTAGCCGTTCTTCGATTCATACTCGGCCAGCCATACCGGTTCGCCGTCGTCACGCAGGCGCCAGGTCAGCGGGTGGGTTTCGGCCGTGCGCGCGATGCGGTTGGCCGGGCCGAAGGAAGTAATGGTCATACGTAACCCTCCAGCAGTTTGGAAACGCCAGCCGGCTGCACGTCACCGAAGGTGTCGTCGTCGATCATCAGCGCCGGGGCTTTGTCGCAGTTGCCCAGGCAGCATACCGGCAGCAGGGTGAAGCGGCCGTCTGCGGTAGTCTGGCCAAGGCCGATGCCCAGTTCGCTCTGGATCTGGCTGACCACCGATTCGTGGCCGCCGATGTAGCAGACCATGCTGTCGCACACGCGGATGATGTGGCGGCCGACTGGCTGGCGGAAAATCTGGCTGTAGAAGGTGGCTACACCTTCGACGTCGCTGGCCGGAATGCCCAGCACTTCGCCGATGGCGTGAATGGCGCCGTCCGGCACCCAGCCGCGTTCCTTCTGAACGATCTTCAGGGCTTCGATGGACGCCGCGCGCGGGTCCTCGTAGTGGTGCATTTCGTGCTCGATGGCCGAGCGCTCGGTTTCGCTCAGGGCGAAACGGTCTGTCTGGATAAGCGTGCTGTTCATGCTTAGCGGTCCACGTCAGCCATAACGAAGTCGATACTGCCCAGGTACGCAATGAGGTCGGCGACCATGCTGCCTTTGATCACCGATGGGATCTGCTGCAGGTGCGGGTAGCTCGGGGTACGGATCCGGGTGCGGTAGCTCATGGTGCCGCCATCGCTCGTCAGGTAGTAACTGTTGATGCCCTTGGTCGCCTCGATCATCTGGAACGACTCGTTGGCCGGCATCACCGGGCCCCACGAGACTTGCAGGAAGTGCGTGATCAGGGTTTCGATGTGCTGCAGGGTGCGCTCTTTCGGCGGCGGCGTGGTCAGCGGGTGATCCGCCTTGTACGGGCCTTCCGGCATGTTGCGCAGGCACTGGTCGATGATGCGGATACTCTGGCGCATCTCCTCGACACGGACCATGCAGCGATCGTAGGCATCGCCGTTGTGGGCCAGCGGTACTTCGAACTCGAAGTTCTCGTAGCCGGAGTAAGGGCGGGCTTTGCGCAGGTCGAAGTCGCAACCGGTGGCGCGCAGGCCGGCACCGGTGGTGCCCCAGGCCAGTGCTTCCTTGGTGTTGTAGGCAGCGACGCCGATGGTGCGGCCCTTGAGGATGCTGTTCTGCAAGGCCGCCTTGGTGTACTCGTCGAGGCGCTTGGGCAGCCATTCGACGAAGTCCTTGACCAGCTTGTCCCAGCCGCGCGGCAGGTCGTGGGCGACGCCACCGATACGGTACCAGGCCGGGTGCAGGCGGAAACCGGTGATCGCCTCGATCACGGTGTAGGCGCGCTGGCGGTCGGTGAAGGTGAAGAACACCGGGGTCATGGCACCCACGTCCTGAATATAGGTGCCCAGGAACAGCAGGTGGCTGGTGATGCGGAAGAACTCGGCGAGCATGATGCGGATCACGTCGACCTTCTGCGGCACCTGGATGCCGGCCAGCTTCTCCACCGCGAGCACGTACGGCAGGTTGTTCATCACCCCGCCGAGGTAGTCGATACGGTCGGTGTAGGGGATGAAGCTGTGCCAGGACTGGCGCTCGGCCATTTTCTCGGCGCCACGGTGGTGGTAGCCGATGTCCGGTACGCAGTCGACGATCTCTTCACCGTCCAGCTGCAGCACGATACGGAATGCACCGTGCGCCGAAGGGTGGTTGGGGCCGAGGTTGAGGAACATGTAGTCCTCGTTGGCGCCCTGACGCTTCATGCCCCAGGCTTCGGGGTTGAAGCGCGCCGATTCCTCTTCGAGCTGCTGCTTGGCCAGGGTCAGGCTGTACGGGTCGAACTCGGTGGCACGGGCCGGGTAGTCCTTGCGCAGCGGGTGGCCTTCCCAGGTGGGGGGCATCATGATGCGGCTGAGGTGCGGGTGGCCGGCAAAGTCGATGCCAAACATGTCCCAGACTTCGCGCTCGTACCAGTTGGCGTTCGGCCAGATGCTGGTCACCGATGGCAGGTTGAGGTCGCCTTCGCTGAGCGACACCTTGATCATCACGTCGCTGTTACGCTCGATCGACAGCAGGTGGTAGAACACGCTGAAGTCGGCGGCTGGCAGGCCGCGGCGCTGGGTACGCAGGCGTTCGTCGACGCCGTGCAGGTCGTACAGCATGCTGTACGGCTTGGCCACGCCACGCAGGAAGCTCAACACTTCCTTGAGTTGGGCGCGCTTGACCCACAGCACGGGCATGCCGGTGCGGGTTTCCTGGGCGACGAATGCTTCGGCGCCAAAACGGTTGTGCAGTTCGACGACCACATCCTGGTCGTCAGCCTTGTAGGGCGGAATGAAAATAGCGTTGTCCGCTGTCATGGTCTCGGTCGCTTTGGGTCAACGTTAAGAATGAAGCCAGGCCGCCGGCTCCATGGGGAGCGGGCGGCAGGTCGCTGGATCAGACTTCGTCGGGGCTGCGCAGGTTGGTTACGGCAATGCGCTGCTCGCGACGCATGTCTTTCTGGGCTGGCATCTCGGCACGGTAAATACCTTGATCACCAACAACCCAGGAAAGCGGGCGTCGTTCTTGGCCAATCGACTCCTGCAGCAGCATCAAGCCTTGCAGGAAAGCCTCAGGGCGTGGCGGGCAGCCAGGCACATAGACGTCCACGGGGAGGAACTTGTCGACCCCCTGAACGACCGAGTAGATGTCGTACATGCCACCGGAGTTGGCGCACGACCCCATGGAGATCACCCACTTGGGCTCGAGCATCTGCTCGTACAGGCGCTGGATGATCGGCGCCATTTTCACGAAGCAGGTACCGGCAATGACCATGAAGTCGGCCTGACGCGGCGAGGCCCGGATGACTTCGGCGCCGAAGCGGGCGATGTCGTGGGGTGCGGTGAAGGCCGTGGTCATTTCCACGTAGCAGCAGGACAGGCCGAAGTTGTACGGCCACAGTGAGTTCTTGCGACCCCAGTTGACCGCGCCACGCAGCACATCTTCGAGCTTGCCCATGAAGATGTTCTTGTGGACCTGGTCCTCCAGCAGCTGATCGGTGACGGTTTCCCGTTCACCGACCGGGTACTGCTCGTTGGGCGCATCCGGATCGATTCTGGTGAGATTGTATTGCATGCCAAAGCCTCATTGTTTCAGCTTCGCTTGCCGCTTGCGGCGACCTTCGGGAGCCCAATCAAGTGCCCCGACGCGCCATAGGTAGACAAGACCTGCCAACAGAATTGCTATGAAAACGAGTGCTTCGACGAACCCGGTCCAGCCGCTTTCGCGGACGGACACAGACCATGCAAAGAGAAAGAGGGCTTCGATATCGAAGATCACGAACAGCATCGCGACCAGATAGAATTTGGCGGACAGGCGCAGGCGGGCGCTGCCGACGGGCAGCATGCCGGATTCGAAGGGTTCGTTCTTGGCGCGGCCCCATGCCTTGCTACCGAGCAGGCTGGACAGGCCGAGCATGAAGGCGCACAGGCCGACGACACCCAGGAGGAAGATGGCAAAGCCCCAGTTGTGGGCGATGAGTCCTGCCGAATCGGACATGCTAGAAATCCTTATACAGAGACCCAGCTCTGCAGTCTGAAATAAGTGTAGAGCGGCGACCTGGTGTCGCACATGCAGTGACCAAATGTCGCAGCTGAATCAATCGCGCTGATTTTATGGGTAAACCTGGTGCAAGTAAAATTTCTGTAGCAAATTTATCCGTAGGATTTAGTGCAACAGCAGCGCGTAAATGGCTGAAAGCCTTGAAATTCGGGCATTGCGTGCGCTTTTGTTAATTATGTTTCTTGCGAGTGGTAACGAATTACAAGTTTCGTAATGATAATTAATATCATTTGACCTGATGCCATTTAATTGGGCTGTTCTGAGCCTTGTAAAGTTCATCTGGCGAGTCCCCCTACTTGTAAATGCGAAAGGGCCGTGTTCTAGCAGCTTTGCGCGGCGGTTGCACCGCTCTGGGTCAATACTTTAGTGGTTGGGTCATGACTGGCTGATGAAGCGGCCGGCCAGTGCTGCCCTGGGTGCGGTGCTGCCACAAGCATAGACGTGATTGTGGGGTTTGTTGGGCTGGCGTGGGTCGCGTGAGGGCTGCCATTTGTATGGCGAAAGGAATGCAGCGCCTGTGAAACCGAGCGCCGCTCGCGCGGCGCATCGCGGCTAAAGCCGCTCCTACGTTTGTTTCCGGCCAGTCCATCCTGTGCCAGGCGCGCGCGACCGCCTTGTTTGTACGTCGCCATATCGAGGCGTGCGCCAAAGCGTTCGCGCGCAAATCCCCCAGGCATAATTGGCCCGAAACAAACGTAGGAGCGAGCGCAGCTCGCGAAGCGCCGCGCGGGCGGCGCTCGATCTGCGCAACACCGCAAAAACCAAGGCAGGCACCTCGCCGCCCTGATGCGGTCCTTGCTGGTTTGCTGCCTCAACATAGACCTGATTATGGGGTTTGTTGGGGCTGCCGTTGGGTCGCGGGAGGGCTGCCATTTGTATGG
>NZ_AEWE02000053.1:57205-67115 GCF_000190455.2 Pseudomonas sp. TJI-51 | reverse complement strand
GCCGGCAAGCCGGCTCCCACATCCGTTTCGGGCCAATGATGCCTGTGTGATTTGCGCGTGCCCCCTCTGGCGCATGGCTCGATACCGCGCCGTATGTACTAGCCGGTCGCCTGCGCTGGCCCAGGATGGACTGGCCCGAAACAGATGTGGGAGCCGGCAAGCTGAACTGGCATGCAGCACAGAGGCACCCCTGATAGGCACGATTCGTCTGTAGGAGCGGCCTTGTGTCGCGAAAGGGCCGCAAAGCGGCCCCGGCAATTTTGCGGTGGCGCACAGATCCCGGGGGCGCTACGCACGCCTTTCGCGACACAAGGCCGCTCCTACAGGGTTCATCCGCGAAAGGGTCGGTACCGGCAAAAATAAAGGCCCGGCGCTTTTACAAGCCCCGGGCCTTCGTTCAACCGCATTCCACTATCAGTGGAATTGCTCTTCCTCAGTCGAACCAGTCAGTGCAGTCACCGACGAAGCCCCACCCTGAATCACAGTGGTCATGTCGTCGAAGTAGCCAGTACCCACTTCCTGCTGGTGCGCCACGAAGGTGTAGCCCTTGCTGGCGTCAGCGAATTCCTGCTCCTGCAGCTTCACATAGGCGGTCATGTCGTTGCGGGCGTAGTCGTGCGCCAGGTTGAACATGCCGTGCCACATGTTGTGGATGCCGGCCAGGGTGATGAACTGGTGTTTGTAGCCCATGGCCGACAGTTCGCGCTGGAACTTGGCAATGGTGGCGTCGTCCAGGTTCTTCTTCCAGTTGAAGGAAGGCGAGCAGTTGTACGACAGGATCTGGTCCGGGTACTCCTTCTTGATCGCTTCGGCGAAGCGGCGGGCTTCGTCCAGGTCCGGTTTGGCAGTCTCGCACCAGATCAGGTCGGCATACGGCGCGTAGGCCAGGCCGCGGGCGATGGCCTGGTCGAGGCCGGCGCGCACTTTATAGAAGCCTTCACGGGTGCGCTCGCCAATCACGAACGGCTGGTCGTACGGGTCGCAGTCGCTGGTCAGCAAGTCGGCGGCGTTGGCGTCGGTACGGGCCAGGATAATGGTCGGCACACCCGACACGTCAGCAGCCAGGCGCGCGGCCACCAGCTTCTGCACGGCTTCCTGGGTCGGTACCAGTACCTTGCCACCCATGTGGCCGCACTTTTTCACCGAGGCCAGCTGGTCTTCGAAGTGCACGCCGGCGGCGCCTGCTTCGATCATGTTCTTCATCAGCTCGTAGGCGTTCAGCACACCGCCGAAACCGGCTTCAGCGTCAGCCACGATCGGCGCGAAGTAGTCGATGTAGCCTTCGTCGCCCGGGTTCTTGCCCGCTTTCCACTGGATCTGGTCAGCGCGGCGGAACGCATTGTTGATGCGCTTGACCACGGTCGGTACCGAGTCGACCGGGTACAGCGACTGGTCCGGATACATGGACTCGGCCGAGTTGTTGTCGGCGGCAACCTGCCAGCCGGACAGGTAGATGGCCTGGATGCCGGCTTTTACCTGCTGGACTGCCTGGCCGCCGGTCAGGGCGCCCATGCAGTTGACGAAGTCTTTCTCAGGGCGGAAGGACGGGTGGGCACCTTCGGTGACCAGCTTCCACAGTTTCTCTGCACCCTGGCGGGCAAAGGTGTGCTCGGGTTGCACGGAGCCACGCAGGCGAACGACATCAGCGGCGGTGTAGGTACGGGTCACGCCTTTCCAGCGCGGGTTCTCGGCCCAGTCTTTCTCGAGGGCTGCAATTTGCTGTTCGCGTGTCAGTGCCATGGAAATAAACCTCGTCGCATCGATCTTGAGTTAATTGTGCTGATGCTCGGAGCAGATCAGGTGCCTGGCGGCTGTCCTGTTCGCAGGTGTGCGGCGGCGAACGCGAAGGCTCGAAGGGGAAGGAGAGTGCAGGCCAGGCAGAGGGCGCCCCGGCAGGTCGGCTCGTGGATGCCTAACTGCGGTGCTACGCGATTGCCAGTACTGCGGTGATGCGCTTCCGTCCCTCGGGACAACTTCTTCGTTGCAGTCGCAATCCCGTCGAACCGCCTTGTGGGCCGTATAGACACAAGGCGCCTCCGGGGGTGGAAGGAGCGCGCCTCGAAGGCCCTTGCCAGGGCCCCTGATTAGCGGGAGCGAGGCCATCATGCCCTTGGGAAAAACACCCTGTCAAATGTTTTGTAGTGGTTTTTTGTGCTTACTACATCTTTGGTCTAATACGACTTGTCAGTCAGTTTCAAGGCCTTTGGTCGAGGCCTTGAATTGCCTGGGATCAGTCGAGAAGGTCGACTTTTACACGCAAAGTCATGTTTTCACCGCGCTGGGTGCTGTAACTGCGGCTTGACGTACTGCGGTCCGCTTGGCTCTGCTGGTTGTAGCCCGCCAGGGTGATCCACTCGCCGAGCTTGCCAGTGATGGTTGTGTCGGTACTTTGCACTTTTACTACATCTGCACGTTCCTGGCTGATGCGGTCATTATTTGTGCTTATTTGCAGACGAACCGTTTCTCCGCTCAGAGTCGGGGTGACATAGAAACCTTGGGTCACGTTGCGGTATTCGGTGTTGCTCTGGAAGCGCCCGTAGCCGTCGGTGCTGGTGCTGGTAACCGGGATGCTCTGGCCAACCTGGATGAGTGCTGGCTGGCCTTCGCTGGCCTGAACTTGCTGCATGCCACCGTCGCGGTTGCTGGTGCCGTAGCGAATGACCTGGCCGTTGCCCCGGTTGTCCTGGAAGTTGCTGTCGTTGTTGTCAACGCTGATCAGCAGGCGCTTGGGCGCGGTATCCAGCTGCTGCAGCAAGGCACGCAGGTCGTCGATGCGCTCGGGGCTGGCGTTGACGATCAGCTTGTTCTCGAAGGCGCTGACCGTGCCGTCTTTGGCGATGAATGCCTGTGCGGCAGGCAGCAGTTCGGCACTGCTGCGGTGCTGCAGCGGCAATACCTCGGTGGCGGCCTGGGCGGTGAGGCTGGCGGCCAGCAGCAGGGCGGCGCATAGGGGGCGTAGCGGCATGTCCATGATCTCCGCAGGTGGGGTTGCCATGATGGCAAAGGCGTCCTGCCTGTGCTGGATGCACATCAAAAACTGCCTTTTACCCTGGCTTTATCCAGGAAACTATAAATTATAGTCAGCCAGATAATTGCAGATAATCGCCCTCCACAGGCCTTGCCAGGGAGCCTGAGAGCCCTTCGGCTACATTGCGCGGTGGCTGCTTTCAGACAAATTCCGTAACATCCCGCCTTCGATTTTTGCCCGCTCTAAAGGCCGTACAGGTGCCCCAGCTGTTGTCCGGCTAATTACAGGATGCCCATGAAACACACCCGACTACGCGCCGACCTGCTCGCCGGCCTGACCACTTCGTTCGCCTTGGTGCCCGAGTGCATCGCCTTTGCCCTGGTGGCCCACCTTAACCCGCTGATGGGCCTGTACGGTGCGTTCATCATTTGCACCTTGACCGCACTGTTCGGCGGTCGGCCGGGCATGATTTCCGGGGCTGCCGGCTCGATGGCGGTGGTGATCGTGGCGCTGGTGGTGCAGCACGGCGCGCAATACCTGCTGGCAACGGTGCTGCTGGGCGGGGTGGTGATGATTCTGTTCGGCCTGCTGCGCCTGGGCAAGCTGGTGCGCCTGGTGCCGTACCCGGTCATGCTGGGCTTCGTCAACGGCCTGGCCATTGTCATTGCCATGGCCCAGCTGGAGCATTTCAAGAACGGTGAGCACTGGCTCAGTGGCACGCCTTTGTACCTGATGATCGGCCTGGTGGCGCTGACCATGGCGGTGGTCTACCTGCTGCCAAAGCTCACCCGCGCCGTACCGCCGGCACTGGTGGCGATTCTTGGCGTTGGCTTGCTGGTGTATCTGCTCGGCTTGCCCACCCGCACCTTGGGCGATATGGCGCACATCGCTGGCGGCTTGCCGGGGCTGGCGCTGCCGGATGTGCCGTGGAACCTGGAAACCCTCAAGATCATCGCCCCCTACGCGGTGCTGATGGCCATGGTCGGCCTGCTGGAAACCCTGCTCACGCTGAACCTGACCGACGAAATCACCGAAAGCCGCGGCTACCCGGACCGCGAGTGCGTGGCATTGGGCGCCGCGAACATGGTGTCGGGCCTCTGCGGTGGCATGGGGGGTTGCGCAATGATCGGGCAAACGGTGATCAACCTGAGCTCCAATGGCCGTGGCCGGCTGTCGGGTGTGGTAGCCGGGGTGATGATTCTGCTGTTCGTGTTGTTCCTGTCGCCTTTGATCGAGCGTATTCCCCTGGCGGCGCTGGTTGGCGTGATGTTCGTGGTGGCCCAGCAGACCTTTGCCTGGGCGTCCTTGCGGGTGTTGCACAAGGTGCCGGTCAACGATGTGCTGGCGATCATCGCGGTGACCGTGGTCACGGTGTTTACCGACCTGGCCATGGCAGTGCTGTTCGGCATCGTGATCGCGGCGCTGAACTTTGCCTGGCAGCATGCCCGGGAGTTGTACGCCGACAGCCATGAAGACGCCGATGGCGGCAAACACTATCAGGTCCATGGCACGCTGTTCTTCGCCTCGACCACTTCATTTCTCGACCAGTTCGATGCCGCCAGCGACCCGGCCCAGGTCACGCTGGACTGCCAGCACCTGAGCTTTGTCGATTACTCGGCGGTTGCCGCACTGCAGACCTTGCGCGAGCGTTATGCCAAGGCGGGCAAGCACCTGCGCGTGGTGCATCTGTCGGAGCGGTGCAAGAAGCTGTTGAAGCGGGCAGGGGAGCAGCACTGAGAAAGGTTATTGTCTGTGCTGGCCTCTTCGCGGGCTCGCCCGCTCCCACAGGAATGGCGCAGGCGCTGCCCCAGTGGGAGCGGGCATGCCCGCGAAGAGGCCGGCACAGGCGAATGAATCACTCCCCGCGGTTCTTCTTGACGATGCCATCGGCAATGCTGGCTGGTGCCTCGGCATAGCGGGTGAACTCCATCGAGAAGCTGGCCCGGCCCTGGGTCATCGAGCGCATCGAGGTGGCGTAGCCGAACATTTCGCCCAACGGCACCTCGGCGCGGATCACCTTGCCTGCCGGGGTTTCGTCGCCGTCCTGGATCATGCCCCGGCGCCGGCTCAGGTCGCCCAGGATGTCGCCCTGGTATTCCTCGGGGGTGACCACCTCCACCTTCATCACCGGCTCCAGCAGTACCGCGCCGCCTTTTTGCGACAGTTGCTTGGTGGCCATCGACGCTGCGATCTTGTAGGCCATCTCGTTGGAGTCCACATCGTGGTACGAGCCGTCATACACCGCTGCCTTCAGGTTGATCAGCGGGTAGCCGGCCAGCACGCCGTTCTTCATCTGTTCTTCGATACCTTTCTGGATCGCCGGGATGTATTCGCGTGGCACCACGCCGCCGACGATCTCGTTGACGAACTCCAGGCCTTCCTTGCCTTCGTCACCGGGGGCGAAGCGGATCCAGCAATGCCCGTACTGGCCGCGGCCGCCGGACTGGCGGACGAAGCGGCCCTCGATCTCGCAGGTGTTGCGGATTTTCTCGCGGTAGGCCACCTGCGGCTTGCCGATATTGGCCTCGACGTTGAATTCACGGCGCATGCGGTCGACGATGATGTCCAGGTGCAACTCGCCCATGCCGGAGATGATGGTCTGGCCGGTTTCTTCGTCGGTGCGCACGCGGAATGACGGGTCTTCCTGGGCCAGTTTACCCAGGGCGATGCCCATTTTTTCCTGGTCGGCCTTGGTTTTCGGTTCCACGGCCACGGAAATCACCGGGTCGGGGAAGTCCATGCGTTCCAGGATGATTGGCTTGTCCATGTCGCACAGGGTGTCGCCGGTGGTCACGTCCTTCATGCCGATGAGGGCAGCGATGTCACCGGCGCATACGTCCTTGATCTCCGCGCGCTGGTTGGCGTGCATCTGCACCATGCGGCCGATGCGCTCTTTCTTGCCCTTGACCGAGTTGAGCACGGCATTGCCGGAGCTGAGCACCCCGGAGTACACCCGGGCGAAGGTCAGGGTGCCGACGAACGGGTCGGTGGCGATCTTGAAGGCCAGGGCCGAGAACGGCTCCTTGTCGTCGGCGTGGCGTTCCAGGTGCTTGTTTTCGTCGTCGGGGTCGGTGCCCTTGATTGCCGGGATTTCCGACGGGGCAGGCAGGTAATCGATCACCGCATCGAGCATCAGCGGCACGCCCTTGTTCTTGAACGAGGAACCGAGGATGGTGGGTACGATTTCGTTGTTCAGGGTGCGTTTGCGCAGGCCGGCCTTGATTTCTTCGATGCTAAGCTCTTCGCCCTCGAGAAACTTCTCGGTCAGTTCGTCGTCGGCCTCAGCCGCGGCCTCCACCATCTTCGCGCGCCATTCATCGGCCAGCGCCTTGAGCTCGGCAGGTATCTCTTCTTCGCGATAGCTGGTGCCGTTATCGGCATCGTTCCAGTAGATAGCTTTCATCTTCACCAGGTCGATCTGGCCGATGAAATACTCTTCACTGCCAATGGCCAGCTGGATCGGCACCGGGTGGTGGCCCAGGCGCTGGTCGATCTGTTTGACCACCCGCAGGAAGTCGGCGCCCTGGCGATCCATCTTGTTGATGTAGGCCAGGCGCGGCACATGGTACTTGTTGGCCTGGCGCCAGACCGTTTCGGACTGGGGCTCGACCCCGTCGGCGCCGCTGAAGACCACCACGGCACCATCGAGTACGCGCAGCGAGCGTTCCACTTCGATGGTGAAGTCGACGTGGCCGGGGGTGTCGATGATGTTGAACCGGTACTTGTCGGCGAACTGCTTGGTCGAGCCTTGCCAGAAGGCCGTGGTCGCCGCCGAGGTGATGGTGATGCCGCGCTCTTGCTCCTGGGCCATCCAGTCCATGGTCGCGGCGCCATCGTGCACCTCGCCCATCTTGTGGTTGACCCCGGTGTAGAACAGGATCCGCTCGGTAGTCGTGGTCTTGCCGGCGTCGACGTGGGCGACGATGCCGATGTTGCGGTACAGCTCGATGGGCGTTGTGCGGGCCATGGCGGACTACCTGCGGCTGGGCGGATTCCACCACGTTAGCAGACCCGTGGAATCCTGCCGTGCCGCCGGGCTGTCAGTCGGCCTGGGCCTGCAGCAGCCACTGGCCATCCACTTCGCGAGCCAGGCCACACGCCGGTAGCAAAGCCAGCAAGCGTGGGTGCAGGCCGGCTTCGGTGAAGGTCTTGAGCGTGGCCAGGTCCAGCGCGCCGATCAGGTTCAGGTCGGCCTTGGTATAGGACAGCCAGGCTTTCTTCAGCACCTGGGCCACATCGCTGCCGGCGGTGCTGGCGAAACGGCGGTGCCACGGGCGGCCGTCGAAGGTGAAGGTGTGCGCGTGGCTATAGGTGCTGGGGTCGGCACCTTCGACGCAGCGGTGGCAGCGGCACGGGCCCTCGCCGAAAGCGTTGCGCAGGTAGCTGTTGAAGTCCACCACCGGCTTGAGGGACAGACGTTTGTCGACATCGAACAGGTCGGCGATCAGGGGTTCTTCGGCGCTCACTCGGGATCCTCGTGTGGTGTGGCGTGCATCGGCGGGCACCCTAACAGATCGGGGCAGCCAGATCACCTGTTGCAGGGCTGGCCTGTTCGCAGGTGAACCCGCTCCTACAGGGGCTGCAGCGTATTCAAGGGTTGTATACCTGTGGGCGCTGGCTTGCCAGCGATGAGGCCGGTAGAGACAACAGGCAACGCCTGCCGTACTCTACGCGCCCATACGCCTACCCACCCATTGAGGTAACCCCGCTTGAGCACCCAGTACCCGTACATCGCCACCGTCACCATCAGCGCCGAGGACCGTGGGGGCGATACCGAGGCATCGGAAAACCCCGGTATGCGCGTTGGCCTGGAGGCGGTGACCGAAACCCTGAAAAAGGTGCATTTCGTCGGTACGCTCGCGGCGCCTGAAAAGAATGCCACGCACATTTGCGTCACCCTGGAGAACGGCCTGACCTACTACGGCCCGATCGTCAATGGCCATGCCGAACTCGAAGGCGGCTGGATCGCGTTCGAGTCCGACATGCTCACCCCGGTAGAGCTGGGGCTGTAACGCTCAGTTCAACTCCGCCAGGCACTGCTCGAGGATATCCAGCCCTTCTTCGAGCACCTCGGCCTCGATGGTCAGCGGTGCCAGCAGGCGGATGATGTGCCGCGCCTTGCCGCTGGGCATCAGCAGCAGGCCTTTGGCGCGCGCCGCGTCCAGCACCTTGGCCAGTTGCGCCGGGGCCGGGCTGCCGTCTGCATTGACGAATTCAATGCCGCGCATGGCGCCCACGCCGGTCAGGCGCCCGATGAACGGGTACAGGCCCGAGGCCGTCCAACGCTGGTGGCGGCTGACGATGGCCTGCTCCTGGCGCTCACCCCAGGTAGCCACGTTCTCGTCGGTCATCTGCGCCAGGCTGGCCAGTGCTGCCGCACAGGCAATGGGGTTGCCCGAGTAGGTGCCGCCGAGGCCGCCCTTGGGTAATGACCCCATCAGGTGCTTGCGCCCGACCACTGCACCCAAGGGCATGCCGCCGGCAATGCTCTTGGCCAGCAACAGCAGGTCGGGCTCGAGCCCCAGGCGCGGGAAGGCGAAGCGCTGGCCGGTGCGGCCAAAGCCTGATTGGATCTCGTCGATGATGATCAGGATGCCGTGCTGGTCGCAGAAGCGGCGCAGGGCCTGGGCGAAGGCCGGGTCGAGGGCCAGGAAACCACCTTCTCCCTGCACCGGCTCAAAAATGAACGCCGCCACGTCTTCCACGGCCAACTCGACGCTGAACAGGCGGTCCATGGCCTTGAGTGCCTGTTCGCAGGTGACCCCGGTGTCGGCGCTGGGGTAGGGCAGGTGGTAGACCGGCCCGGGCAGCTCGCCGACCCGTTGCTTGTACGGGGCGACCTTGCCGTTGAGGTTCAGGGTAGCCAGGGTGCGGCCGTGGAAGCCCCCGTCGAAGGCGATGATGGCCCGTTTACCGGTGGCGCCACG
The DNA here is from genome assembly GCF_000190455.2 of Pseudomonas sp. TJI-51. Lineage (NCBI taxonomy): Bacteria > Pseudomonadati > Pseudomonadota > Gammaproteobacteria > Pseudomonadales > Pseudomonadaceae > Pseudomonas > Pseudomonas sp. TJI-51. The sequence continues at coordinate 58,220 of NZ_AEWE02000053.1, read as the reverse complement.
GGCCACTTTCAGGGCGTTTTCCGCAGCTTCCGCGCCGCTGTTGGTGAGCATGCCGGCCAGCGGGTAGCTGACCGGTACGAACTGGCTCAGTTGCTCCATCAGCGCCAGGTACGGGCCATGGGGGGCGGCGTTGAAGGCGTAGTGAGTGAGGCGGGTGGCCTGGGCCTGGATGGCCTCGACCACGGCCGGGTTGCAGTGGCCCAGGTTGAGCACGCCGATACCACCGACAAAGTCGATGTAACGTTTGCCGTCAGTGTCCCAGACTTCGGCATTGCGGCCATGGGAAAGTGTGATTGGGTGAACGATGGCAATCGATTGGCTGATACTTTCCTGGTTCATGGTGCACGCGGACCTTGTTCGAGTTTCTTATTATCCAAACGTGTTCGCAGGTTATTCCGCAAACGAATTATTCGATTGCGGTCATTCCATGGATTCGTGATCTGGCCGATACTTCGCCATTCAAATCAATCCCCCTCAGCTACGCGCTCCCGTATCCACTGCACAAAAGCCCTTATCTTGGGCACTTCGGCGGCATGTTCGGCATGCGCGATGAAGTGCCGGCCATTGCTCGGCACCGGGTGGTCCCAGGCCACCACCAGCTTGCCTTCGCTCAATTCCTCGGCCACCAGGTAGCGCGGGATCAGGGCGATGCCACAACCGGCGATGGCCGCGCGGATGCACAGGTAGAAGGTGTCGAAACGCGGCCCGTGGTAGCTGTTCTGGCTGTGCAAGCCCAGCCCCAGGAACCACTCATGCCAGGCTTCGGGCCGCGACACGCACTGCAACAGGCGGTGCTCGGTCAGCGCCTGGGCACTGTCGAAAGGGTGGCTGGCCGCTAGCTGCGGACTGCACACCGGCACGACCTCTTCACTGAACAATTCGATGCAGGTTGCCCCGGGCCAAGTGCCCTGGCCGAAGAAAAAGGCGATGTCGGCCTTGGCCTGGACCAGGTCGAATGGCTCCAGCTCGTTGCGTATGTCCAGGTGAATACGTGGGTAGCGGTCGCCGAAGCCCT
>NZ_AEWE02000053.1:56972-57092 GCF_000190455.2 Pseudomonas sp. TJI-51 | reverse complement strand
GAGGATCTTGTTCACTTCGGTGAGGTACAGGGCGCCGGCCGGGGTCAGGTGCAGGCGCCGGCGAATACGCTGGAACAGCGAGTGCGAGAGCATGTCTTCAAGCTGCGCCACCTGCTTGCT
>NZ_AEWE02000053.1:56498-56954 GCF_000190455.2 Pseudomonas sp. TJI-51 | reverse complement strand
CTGGGTCAGGTGCAGCTCTTGCGCCGCACGGGTGAAGCTGAGATGGCGGGCGGCCGCTTCGAAACACTGAAGGGCGGTGGTCGAGGGCATCAGGCGTTTGGACATGACGGGCGAATACCGAGCAAAAAAGTGAGGAGTTCATTCCAAAACGGAATCATGTGTTTCGAAAAGGTCGTTTGTTGACCCCGGCCTATAGATTAATACTGACCTGGATCAACAATGACAACCGGTCATGTAAAGAGGAGGTCGTTAACCCGCTTTTGGTCTTTGCAAAACAACAACAACGCGCATCAGAAATTTAAAAGAATTCTGCTCCGACCTTCAGCCGCCATGCCGCGGCCGACCCATTCGAGGGTTCTTCATGGCTTCTCACGACAACAAGAAACAGCGCTCCTTGCAGCACGGCCTGACCTCGCGCCAGGTGTCCATGATTTCCATCGCCGGCATCATCGGCGC
>NZ_AEWE02000053.1:56109-56295 GCF_000190455.2 Pseudomonas sp. TJI-51 | reverse complement strand
ACTGGTGGTTCTGGGTACTGATCATTCCGGTCGAAGCCATCGCCGGCGCCGACATCCTGCATGCCTACTTCCCGGGCGTGCCCTCGTGGCTGTTCGCCTTCCTGATCATGCTGGTGCTGGCGGGCACCAACCTGGTCAGCGTGAAGAACTTCGGTGCGTTCGAGTACTGGTTCGCCTTGGTCAAGG
>NZ_AEWE02000053.1:55452-56010 GCF_000190455.2 Pseudomonas sp. TJI-51 | reverse complement strand
GGCGGCTTCATGCCCAACGGCTTCGGCACCGTACTGGGTGGCGTGCTGATTACCATCTTCTCGTTCTTCGGTGCCGAAATCGTCACCATCGCCGCTGACGAAACCGCCAACCCGAAAGACAAGATCCGCCGTGCCACCAACCTGGTGGTCTACCGCATCGCCATCTTCTACCTGGCCTCGATCTTCCTGGTGGTGTCGCTGGTGGCCTGGAACGACCCGGCGTTGAAGGCGGTCGGTTCATTCCAGCGGGTGCTGGAGGTGTTGAACGTGCCGGGGGCCAAGCTGCTGGTCGACCTGGTGGTGCTGGTGGCAGTGACCAGCTGCATGAACTCGGGCCTGTACACAGCCTCGCGCATGCTCTATTCGCTGGGCGCGCGTGGCCAGGCGCTGAGCATGACCAAGCGCATTTCCGGCTCCGGGGTGCCGACCGTGGCCGTGCTGTTCTCCACCTTGGCAGGCTTCGCCGGTTGCCTGGTCAACTATGTGTTCCCTGGCAAGGTGTTTGGCTTCCTGTTGTCTACCACCGGTGCCATCGCGTTGCTGGTGTACCTGGTGATC
>NZ_AEWE02000053.1:51491-55380 GCF_000190455.2 Pseudomonas sp. TJI-51 | reverse complement strand
TCCCTTACCTAACCTGGCTGGTGATCGGCACCATTGTCATGGTGCTGGGCTACATGCTGTTCAGCGATGCCTACCGCTACGAAACACTGATGACCGCCGCGGTGACCGTGTTCATCCTGCTGGTGTCGTTGACCCAGCGGCGTGGCCGCGTGGTTGCGCAGGCCGCCTGATGTTTCTGCTTTAATGGGGGCGTTGCGCGCCCCCTTTTTCATCAGCACAGGAAGCGTATGAACGACCAGCCCCTTTCCCTCCAGGCCATGGCGGCACCAGACGGTACCTGCTACGGCTGCGGTTGTTCCCACCCCAGCGGGTTGCACCTGCAAAGCCATTGGCATGCCGATGGTATCCACCTGGTCTGCAGGCATGCCCCGGACAGCACCTTCAGCGGTTGGCCGGGCCTGGTGTACGGCGGCCTGCTGGCGATGCTGGTGGATTGCCATTCCAACTGGACCGCCATGGCCTACCACTACCGGCACGAAGGCCGCTCGCCGGGCAGCGTGCCGCGCATCGACTGCGTGACCGGCACGCTCAACCTGACCTACCTGAAACCCACCCCGATGGGCATCGAATTGCTGCTCAAGGCCCGGGTAGAAGGTGAAGTAGGGCGCAAAAGCCGGGTGATCTGTGAAGTCTGGGCTGGCGATGTGCTGACCGTGACGGCGGACTCGGTGTTCGTCCGCGTCGATACCGAGAAACTCAAGCTCAAGGCCCACGGCCGGGGCTGACCAGCGTCGGTTTCAGAATGCGCCTGGTCGCTCGTACGCAACCCTTCGGCGGCATAAGTGCCATGCTTGCAGGATGCCGTCGGACCAGCGCACGCAGATGCGCGGCCGTCAGCGAGGAGGCCGCCGCCATCGCGCAACCGTGACGTTGCCGGCGTGCCGCAGCAGAACACGCTGGATACCTGCCATTACAACAAAACAGGCAGGGTCCGTGATGCCGAGGTCCGCTGTATGCCTGATGAATTGCTCCACCTGCCCGTTATCCAGCGCATTCTGGCGCGCGACAAAGACACCCCCGGCGCCCTGTTGCCGATGCTGCATGCTATCCAGCATGACCTGTGCTACATCCCCGATGCCGCCGTTCCCGAACTGGCCCATGCCCTCAACCTCAGCCTGGCCGAGGTGCGTGGGGTAATCAGTTTCTATCATGATTTCCGCACTGCGCCGCCGGCACGCCATACCTTGCGTCTGTGCCGCGCCGAGTCGTGCCAGAGCCGTGGCGCCGAGGCACTCGCGGCGCAGCTGCGTGAACAGCTGGCACTCGACGACCATGGCACCAGTGCCGACGGCGCCATCAGCCTGCGCCCGGTGTATTGCCTGGGCGCCTGCGCCTGCTCACCCGCGCTGGAACTCGACGGCCAGGTGCATGCACGGCTCACCCCCGAGCGCTTGCGCGCCTTGGTCAATGCCTGCCAGGAGGATGCAGCATGCTGAAGCTGTTCATTGCCTGTGATTCGGTCGCCCGCGCCGTGGGCGCCGACCAGGTCGCCGAGGCCTTCCAGCGCGAAGCCGAGCGGCGCCAGTTGCCGCTGGAAATCCAGCGCACCAGCTCGCGTGGGCTGTACTGGCTGGAGCCGCTGGTCGAGTGCGACAGTGCGCAAGGCCGCCTCGGCTTTGGCCCGGTTACCGCACAAGACGTGCCGGCGCTGCTCGATGCCCTGGCTGGTGAGCCCGCCCAGCACCCGCTGGCGCTTGGGCCGGTCGAGGCCATCCCCTACCTCAACACCCAGCAACGGCTGCTGTTTGCCCGCGCCGGCATTACCCGGCCGTTGTCGCTGGATGACTACCGGGCGCACGGCGGTTTCGCCGGCCTTGAAGCCGCGGTAGCGCTGGACGGCGCCGAAGTGGTCGCTGCCGTACTGGACTCCGGCTTGCGCGGCCGCGGTGGTGCGGCCTTCCCGGCGGGTATCAAGTGGCGCACCGTACGGGACGCTGGCGCAGGCCAGAAGTACGTGGTGTGCAATGCCGACGAGGGCGACTCAGGCACCTTTGCCGACCGCATGCTGATGGAGGGCGACCCGTTCCTGCTGATCGAGGGCATGATCATTGCCGGCCTCGCCGTGGGCGCCGACATGGGCTACATCTATGTGCGCTCGGAATACCCCGATGCCATCCGTGTGCTCGAGCAGGCGTTTGCCATCGCCCGTGCGGCCGGTTACCTGGGGGCCAACGTAGCCGGTAGCGGCCGGGCTTTCGAGCTGCAGGTACGGGTGGGGGCCGGCGCCTACATCTGTGGTGAAGAAACCGCACTGCTCGAATCGATCGAGGGCAAGCGCGGCATCGTCCGCGCCAAGCCGCCACTGCCCGCGCTGCAAGGCCTGTTCGGCTTGCCGACATTGGTGCACAACGTGCTCACCCTGGCCTCGGTGCCGATCATCCTGGCCAAGGGCGCCGCGTTCTACCGTGACTTCGGCATGGGCCGCTCACTGGGGACCATGCCGTTCCAGCTGGCCGGCAATGTGCGCCACGGCGGCCTGGTGGAGCGGGCTTTTGGCCTGACCCTGCGCGAGCTGGTAGAGGGCTACGGGGGCGGCACGGCCAGCGGCCGGCCGCTGAAAGCTGCGCAGGTCGGCGGCCCGCTTGGCGCCTGGGTGCCACCCAGCCACTTCGACACGCCGCTGGACTATGAAGCCTTCGCCGCCATGGGCGCGATGCTCGGCCATGGCGGTGTGGTGGTCGCCGACGACACCCTGAACATGGCCAGCATGGCGCGTTTTGCCTTGCAGTTCTGCGCCGAGGAGTCGTGCGGCAAGTGCACCCCGTGCCGCATCGGCTCGACACGGGGCATGGAGGTGGTCGACCGCTTGATCGCCAGCAGCGAAACGGGCGAGCGCCATGACCACGCCCTGTTGCTGCGCGACCTGTGCGACACCATGCAGTACGGTTCGCTGTGCGCCATGGGTGGCATGACCGCCTACCCGGTCGCCAGCGCCCTCAAGTACTTCCCCGCCGATTTCGGGCTGACCACCACGGAGGCCGCACAGTGATCAACTTCTTCGACCCGCAAACCGACCTGGGCACCCCGGCTCGCGACAGCGACGTGCAGGTCAGCCTGAGCATCGACGGCCGTGCCATCAGTGTGCCGGCCGGCACCTCGGTGATGCGCGCCGCGGCCATGCTCGGCACCAGCATCCCCAAACTGTGTGCCACCGACAGCCTTGAAGCCTTTGGCTCGTGCCGCATGTGCATGGTGGAAATCGAAGGCATGCGCGGCTACCCGGCGTCGTGCACCACGCCGGTCAACGAAGGCATGGTGGTGCGCACCGAAACCCCGCGCCTGGCCGGCTTGCGCCGCAACGTGATGGAGCTGTACATCTCCGACCACCCGCTGGACTGCCTCACCTGTTCGGCCAACGGCAACTGCGAGCTTCAGACCGTAGCCGGGCAGGTTGGCCTGCGCGAGGTGCGCTATGGCTATGACGGCGCCAACCACCTGGCTGAGAAAAAGGACGTTTCCAACCCGTATTTCGACTATGAACCGAGCAAGTGCATTGTCTGCAGCCGCTGCGTGCGCGCCTGCGAGGACATCCAGGGCACCTTCGCCCTGACCATCACCGGGCGTGGTTTCGAGTCGCGGGTGGCGGCGGCCGGCGGAGACAATTTCCTGGCTTCGGAGTGCGTGTCGTGCGGCGCCTGTGTGCAGGCCTGCCCAACCGCGACCCTGACGGAAAAAAGCCTGGTGCAACTGGGCCAGCCCGAGCGTTCGGTGGTCACCACCTGTGCCTACTGCGGTGTGGGTTGCTCGTTCCGCGCAGAAATGAAAGGGGACAAGCTGGTGCGCATGGTCCCGGACAAGAACGGCGGCGCCAACCATGGCCACGCCTGCGTCAAAGGGCGTTTCGCCTGGGGCTACGCGACCCACCCGGACCGCATCACCAAACCGATGA
>NZ_AEWE02000053.1:51224-51372 GCF_000190455.2 Pseudomonas sp. TJI-51 | reverse complement strand
CCTCCAGCCGCTGCACCAACGAAGAGGCGTACCTGGTGCAGAAGCTGGTGCGTACGGCGTTCGGCAACAACAACGTCGACACCTGTGCCCGGGTCTGCCATTCACCGACCGGTTATGGCCTGAAGCAGACCCTCGGCGAGTCGGCAGG
>NZ_AEWE02000053.1:50810-51051 GCF_000190455.2 Pseudomonas sp. TJI-51 | reverse complement strand
AGCTGCACCTGCAACTGCGCCCTGGTACCAACGTGGCCATGCTTAACGCCTTGGCGCATGTGATCGTCACCGAGGGCCTGCTGGCCCAGGGCTTCATCGATGCCCGCTGCGAAACCGAAGACTTCGCCCGCTGGCGCGACTTCGTCAGCCGTGCCGAGAACGCCCCGCAAGTGCTTGGCCCGGTGTGTGGCGTAGCGCCAGAGCAGATCCGCGCCGCCGCCCGGCTGTACGCCACCGGCGG
>NZ_AEWE02000053.1:49891-50736 GCF_000190455.2 Pseudomonas sp. TJI-51 | reverse complement strand
CCTGGCCATGGCCACCGGCAACATCGGCCGGGAAGGGGTAGGGGTCAACCCACTGCGCGGCCAGAACAACGTGCAAGGTTCGTGCGACATGGGGTCGTTCCCCCATGAATTGCCCGGTTACCGGCATATCTCCAACCAGGCGGTGCGTGAAGAGTTCGAGCAGGCCTGGGGCGTGACCTTGCAGCCCGACCCGGGCCTGCGTATTCCCAACATGTTCGAGGCAGCGCTGGACGGCAGCTTCAAGGCGCTGTATTGCCAGGGTGAAGACATTGCCCAAAGTGACCCCAACACCCAGCACGTTACCGCTGCCTTGCTCGCGATGGAGTGCGTGGTGGTACAGGACATCTTCCTCAACGAAACCGCCAAGTTCGCCCACGTGTTCCTGCCGGGCAGTTCGTTCCTGGAAAAAGACGGCACCTTCACCAACGCCGAGCGGCGAATTTCACGGGTGCGCAAAGTCATGGAACCGCTGGCCGGCAAGGCTGACTGGGAAGCTACCATCGCCCTGGCAGACGCCCTGGGCTACCCGATGCACTACCGCCACCCGTCCGAGATCATGGATGAAATCGCCCGCCTGACCCCGACCTTCCGCCGGGTCAGCTACGCGGAAATCGAACGCCATGGCAGCCTGCAATGGCCCTGCAACGAGGCCGCGCCGGATGGCACGCCAACCATGCACATCGACCAGTTCGTACGGGGCAAGGGCCGCTTCATGCTCACCGGCTATGTGCCGACTGACGAAAAGGTCAACAGCCGCTACCCGCTGTTGCTGACCACCGGGCGCATCCTCAGCCAGTACAACGTCGGCGCGCAGACGCGGCGCACCGGCAACGTGGCCTGGCACG
>NZ_AEWE02000053.1:14187-49781 GCF_000190455.2 Pseudomonas sp. TJI-51 | reverse complement strand
CAGTGCGCGGGTGGCCGCGGGGGTGGTGTACACCACGTTCCACTTCCCCGAGTCGGGGGCCAACGTGATCACCACCGACAACTCCGACTGGGCTACCAACTGCCCTGAGTACAAGGTCACGGCGGTGGAGGTGGTCAAAGTGTTCCAGCCTTCGCAATGGCAGCAGCGCTATCAGGACTTCAGTGATGAACAGCGGCGCCTGCTGCAGGAGCGCCGCACAGCGGAGAAAGCCGAGGTACGCCAATGAGCAGCGCCAGCCTGGTCAAGATGGCCAACCAGATTGCCCATTACTTCGACAGCGAGCCTAACCGAGCGCTGGCCGTGCAAGGGGTACGCCAGCATCTGCAAAGCTTCTGGACGCCGGCCATGCGCAGGCAGTTGCTGGAGTGGATTGCAGCCAACGACGGGGAGGGGCTGGACCCGAAGGTGCGTGAAGCATTGGGCTGACGGGTACCTGCGGCCTTGTGCAGGCGCGCCGCTGTGGCGCGCCTGCAGGGGGCGTCAACCCCGGACCCGTTCGGCCAGCTTGGTGCTGGTTTCTTCAAGCTTGAGCACCAGCACGTCGCCCTTCAGCTCATCGAGTACCACCTCTGCAGTATTGCCAATCAACGCCCCGGTAATCCCTGTGCGGCACACCGTACCGATCACGGTCACCACCGCATCCAACCGCTGCTCGGTATGGGGGATAAGCACATCTGCCGGTCCTTCAGCCACGTGCAGGCGTTCCTCGCTGATGCCGTACTCGGCCTGGAACGCCTCGCACGCTTTACGGTAGCGTGCCTCGATGGTTTCGCTCAACTGGTAGACCGGGTCGGCCGCCGACAGCATGGGCGACGGGTGTGCGCTGATGACATGCAGCTCGCCCTTGGCCAGCGCGGCGATGTCATGGCCATGGTCGATGATGCTGGCGTGCAGGCGGCGGTGATCCTCGTCCTGGTTGCCAACGTCCACCGCGGCCAGAATCCTGCCGCCAGTCCACGGCCGCTCGCTCTTGACCATCAGCACGGCACACGGGCATTGGCGCAGCAGTTTCCAGTCATCGGGGGTGAGCAGGGCCTTTTTCAGTGGGTTGTCGGGGCGGTGTTCCTTGATTACCAGCTCACAGCCTTCGGCCTGCTGCACGTAGATGATGGTGTCGTGCAGGTTATCGCGCCAGGCCTCTTCGTGGGAGACATTGTCATAACCGTCGTCGTGCAGTTGGCGGCTCAGCACGCTCAACAGCGCGCTGTGGTCATGCCGTTTGTCGCACATCAGCAGGTGCAGGCGCGCGCCGGTGACACCTGCAATCAGCTTGGCCCGGGTCAGTGCCCGGCTGTGGGCGTGTTCGGGGTCGAGCACCACGAGAATGCTGCGGATGGCTTGCATGGGCGTTAACTCCAGTCAAAGGGGGCGACCAATGCCTGACTATAGTCCCCGCTGCCCGCGCGGGTGCTTGATACACATCAAGCATAGCCACTGGCGCCGACCGCCACCGCCGGTATAATCGCCAGCCCTGCCTGTTCCGTGTGGTTGCATGCTCATGTCCCTGACCCCCGAAATCGATGCCTTCCTGGGCTGCCCGACGCCAGACGCCTGGATCGAAGCAGCACTGGCCGACCAGGAAACCTTGCTGATCGACCACAAGAACTGCGAATTCAAGGCCGCCAGCACTGCCCTGAGCCTGATCGCCAAGTACAACACCCACCTTGACCTGATCAACATGATGTCGCGCCTGGCGCGCGAGGAGCTGGTGCACCACGAGCAGGTGCTGCGCCTGATGAAACGCCGTGGCGTACCGCTGCGGCCGGTGTCGGCGGGGCGCTACGCATCAGGGCTGCGCCGGCTGGTGCGCGCCCATGAGCCGGTCAAGCTGGTGGATACACTGGTGGTCGGGGCGTTCATCGAAGCGCGCAGCTGCGAGCGCTTTGCCGCGCTGGTGCCGCACCTGGATGAAGAGCTGGGCCGTTTCTACCATGGCCTGCTGAAAAGCGAGGCGCGCCATTACCAGGGCTACCTGAAACTGGCACACCACTATGGGGATGCGGCGGACATTGCCCGCCGCATTGAACTGGTGCGCGCGGCGGAAGCGGAGCTTATCCAGTCACCCGACCAGGAGCTGCGCTTCCACAGCGGGATTCCGCTGGCGCAAGCCGCCTGAAGCGTGGCGCCGGCGCGGCCGCTCGGTCAGTTGCGCCGGCCCAGCAGCAGGCCCACCACCAGGCCGAGGCCGGCGGAAATGGCCACGGTTTGCCACGGGTGGCCACCGATGTAGTCCTGCGTGGCGTTGACCATGGGCTGCGCCTTGTCACGCATGTTTGCGGCGGCCTGGCGTGCCTGTTTCAGCTTCAGGCTGACCTGCGCGCGCAGGCTGTCGGCTTCTTCGCCAACCAGGGCAGCGCTGTCGTTGAGCAGCTTCTCCGATTCTTCGATCAGCGCCTGCAACTCACTGAAGACCTGGTCCTTGATTTGATCGCTGTCGGCCAGCGTGGCTTTTTTCCGGGCCATGAAAGTGTCCTCGTCGATGGGTGGTTTGAACAATGGATACTTGCGCGCCGGAAAAGTTGCGTCGGCGTGAGGTTGGCGCGTTGGTGTAAGATAGCCGCCATTTACGGTCTAGCAGGTGATGCATGAGTTTCAATCTGGCCAACATGAGCTTCGAGGAACGGGCGCAGATCGAGGCAGAGAAGGCCCGGCTGTTCGAAATGTGGCAGACCAACCTGGGCAAGGCCAAGGGCGAAGCCGCGCGGCTGATCGCCGAGAAGCCACGGCGCAAAGGCAAATGGGCCGAGTGGGTACGCGCTGAGCTGGAGGGCATGTCGCCGCCCGAATACGCCAGCATGGTCCGCAGCGAAGTCAACAAGCTGATGGCAGCAGCCAGCGCCAACCGCTGAGCACCCGCTGTTTACCAGGTGGTCCCTTTGGGCAGGTCCAGCTTGCCCTCGTCGGTGAAGCGCACGGTGCCCAGTGGCCCGCTGGCCAGCTTGCCGCGCAGCTTGTAGGGCAGGCCCTGCAGGGTACCCACCTGGCCCAGCCCGTAGGCCTGGCGCAGGAAAGAGAACGCCGTGATGCTCACCGGCACCACGATCACCGCCTCGTCGTAGCGGCCAATATGCCCCTGCTGGTCACTGACCCCGGCCGCCAGTGGCTGGCCGTTCACCTCCAGGTCGAGGGCGATGCCGTTGTAGTCGATTGCCTCTTCGTTGGGGTTCTGCACCCGCATTTTCACGGCCATGCGCAGCTCCAGCTCCTGCCCCGGGAGCGGTTCGATGCCGATCACGCTGATGTTCAGCGGGTCGCGTGGCTGCAGGAGCGCGCAGGCCGCCAGGCTGCTGGTCAGGCACAGGGCGATGAGCAGGCGGGTGTAGCGGTGCAGTCGAGCAACCATGGGTACGACCTTGCCTAAGTGAACGAGCCGTCAGTGTGGCAAATGCGCGCCGGCGTTGAAAGTGTTGGGTCAGATGAAAGATACTGTTTCTCATTAACAGCCGATAACTTCTCTTACTGGTCGTTCCCAAACCCATGCTGACTTCACCTGTGTCGGGCCTGCTGGCGAGTTTCCAGGAGCACTACGACGACTTGCTGCAGTTCCTGACCCGGCGCATGAGCGACCGCCAGCGTGCCGCCGACGTCGCGCAGGAAACCTACCTCAAGCTGGTGAACATCGACGAGCAGGCGTTGCCGGTGCTGCACGCGCGCAGTTTCATCTTCCGCGTGGCGGGTAACCTGGCCATCGACGCCCTGCGCCGCGAGCAACGCATCGCGGCCAGCCACGATGATTGCGACGGGGCAGGCGAGCTAGCCTGCCCAGCGCCAGCGCCCGAGGCGGTGTTGCTGGCGCGTGAGCGCCTGCAACTGCTCGATCAGGCGCTGTTGCAGTTGCCCTGCAAGGCCCGCCAGGCCTTGTTGCTGAACCGCGTCGACGGCCTGACCCAGAAGCAGGTCGCACAACGCCTTGGCGTGTCGGAAAGCATGGTGGCCAAGTACATTGGCCAGGCCCTGCGCCATTGCCGCCGGTGGCTGCAGCAGGCGGGCGTAGCGGCCTGCGGGGTATTGCTGGTCACTGCCCTGGTCGCCTGGCAGCAGGCGCCGGTGTTGTTGGCCGATTACCACACTGGCGTGGGTGAGCGGCAGGTCGTGACGTTGGCCGATGGCACGCGGGTCACCCTGAACAGTGCCAGCGCCTTGCGTGTGGTATTCAGCGAGCATGAGCGGCGCGTGGTGCTGGCTGCAGGTGAGGCACTGTTCGAAATGGCCGATGATGCCCGGCCGTTCGTGGTGGACACGGCCGGTGCAGCGGTGCAGGGCCGTGCCGCCACCTTCAGCGTACGCCGTGATGGGCGCGTGGTACTGGCACGGGGCGAGGCCAAGGTCGGCGAGCAGCCGTTGGCAGTAGCGGCGGATGCCGGTGCCCAGTTGGCCTGGCAGCGCGGCAAGCTGATCTTCAATGGCAAGCCGTTGGGGCAGGTGCTGCAAGAGCTGGAGCGTTACCGGCACGGGCGCATCGTGCTGTCCGACAGCAAGCTGGCGGCGATGGAGGTGAGTGGGGTCTTCGACCTGGATGAGCCGCAGGCGCTGTTGCGCACCCTGGAGCAGCGGTATGGGCTGAAGGTGACCTACCTGCCTTGGTTGGCCGTGGTGCATTGAGCGGCCAGCGCAGAAAAAATTTGCAGTGGCCACTGCAAGTTCCTGCAAGCCAGATCGTCGTAGTGGGACTGATCAGCAACTCATTCTCATTTACGACTTGCCAGGAAGCGCCTACGTGTCTCTGATGCTCAAGCCTTTGCTCCGCCGCCGCGGTTCACTTCACCATGCCCTGTTGTCTTGCAGTGCCCTGGCCATGCTGACCGGCCCGCTGCAGGCGGCTGCTTCGACCACCGCCGAAAACGCCCAGCTGCAGGCCCGGCAGGTTCAGCTCGACCTGCCTGCGCAGCCGCTGGACCAAGCCCTGACCTCGTTTGCCGACCAGGCCGGCCTGCACTTGCTGTACACCACCGGCGATGTCGCCGGCCTGGCCGGCCCGGCCCTGCGCGGCAGCTACAGTGTCGAGCAGGCGCTGCAACAATTGCTGGCCGGTAGTGGCATGGGCTGGCAATTCAGCGATGCCCGCACGGTGACCCTGCGCAAGGCCGAGGCTGCGCCGCAGGCGGTCAACCTCAAGCCGATCGAAGTCAGTGTGGCTTCGCGTACCAGTACGGCAATCAGCGAAATCCCCGGGACCGTGTGGGTGGTCGACCAACAGCAACTGCGCGAACAGATCGACAGTGGCGTCAGCCTGAAGGAAGCCATCGGCAAGCTGGTGCCGGGCCTGGACCTGGCACCGGAAGGGCGCACCAACTACGGCCAGAACATGCGTGGGCGCAATGTGCTGGTGATGATCGACGGGGTCAGCCAGAACAGCTCGCGGGGGCTGTCACGCCAGTTCGACAGCATTTCGCCGTTCAATATCGAGCGCGTCGAAGTGCTGTCTGGTGCCAGCGCCATCTACGGCGGGGGCGCCACCGGCGGTATCATCAACATCGTCACCAAGAAGGGCGAACCCGGGCCGGCCCGTTTCGAGACCCAGTTGGGTGCCAGCAGCGGCTTCAACAACAGCGACGACCTGGCCACCCGCTTTGCCCAGTCGATCAGCGGCGGCAACGAGCGGGTCAATGCCCGCCTGGGTATCTCCGGCGAGCAGAACGAAGCGTTCTACGACGGGGCCGGCGAGCAGATATTCATCGACAACACCCAGACCGACCTGCAGTACAACCGCACGGTCGATGTGCTCGGCAGCTTGGGCATGCAGTTGAACGAGCAGCAAAGCCTTGACCTGCTGGCCCAGTATTACGACTCGGGCAACCACGGCAGCACCGGTATCTACTTCCCCAACCTGAACTACAACGCGCCCTCCGACCTGGAAGACGCCGAGCTGCGCAGCGGTTATTCAGCCGGCCTGGAGCCGCGCACCCGGCGCCTGCTGCTCAACGCCAACTACCACCACAGCGACGTGCTCGGCCAGGACTTCTACCTGCAAGCGTCGTACCGCAAGGAAGACGACAACTTCTACCCGTTCCCGTACTACAACCGGGCCACCCCTACAGGCTCGCGGGGGGTGTATTTTGCTGCCTCGCAGCAGAACTTCGAGGTTTCCAGCCTCAAGGGGTTGTTCGCCAAGCAATGGGACACGCTCAAGCTGACCTATGGCGTTGACCTGGACCGCGAGCGCTTCAGTGCGGAGCAGACCACCTTCAACGCACAGACCTCGTCCGAATCCGGTGGCCTGGACCTGGAGAAGGAGAGCAAGGCCGCACGTTACCCGAGCTATCGGGTGGATGGCGTTTCGCTGTATGGGCAGCTGGACTGGCGCGCCACCGACAACCTGACCTTGTCTGGCGGCGCCCGGCGCCAGCAGATGGACGTGGATGTCAGCGACTTCAAGGGCGTGCCCGGCGGCAGCAACGATTACCAGGTCAACCTGTTCAACGTCGGCGCCATTTACGACTTCAAGAATGGCCATCAGGCGTGGGCCAACTATGGCGAAGGCTTCGACCTGCCAGACCCGGCCAAGTACTACGGCAAGCCGGGCCTGAGCGTGGCAGACAACCCCCTGGCCGGGATCAAGAGCCGTCAGGTGGAGCTGGGCTGGCGCTATGCCGACCTGGACTGGGACGCCCAGGCAGCGCTGTACTACATCTGGTCGGACAAGATCATCAACGTCGACTCGCAAACGCTGACCATCAATGTCGAAGAGCAGAAGAGCCGTGACTTCGGCTTTGAAGGGGCATTGACCCGCCACTTCCAGAGTGGTTGGGAAGCAGGCGGCACGCTGCACCTGACCCGCTCCGAGGAAGAGGCGGTCGACGGCGGCTGGATCAAACGCGATGCCCGCTATGCGTCGTTGTCGAAGGCCACCGGTTTCGTTGGCTGGAAGGGTGACGGCCGCAGCGCGCGGCTGCAGGCCAACCACGCTTTCAGCCTGAAGGACGACGCCGACCATGAGATCGACGGCTACACCACCTTCGACCTGCTGGCCAGCCAGGACACCGGTTTCGGCACTTTCAGCGCGGGTATCCAGAACCTGCTGGACAAGCAGTACAGTACGGTCTGGGGGCAGCGCGCGACGCTGTTCTATTCGCCGACCTACGGGCCGGCGTACCTGTATGACTACCAGGGGCGCGGGCGCACCTATACGCTGACCTGGAGCTTGGCTTACTGAGCCTGGGCGCATGGCAGGGGTGCCTGGGGCCCTTTGGGTTGAGCATTCAGTATGGGTTGCCGGGGCCGCTTTGCGGCCCTTCGCGACGCAAGGCCGCTCCTACAGGCACCGTGCTTGGCTTTCAGGCGAAGGCCGCCAATACATCTTCGGCAAATGCCTGCTGTGCCTCGCCGGCCACCTGCGCCCGGTGCCGGGCCAGGGTAAACGGCACGACAAAATCCAGCCCCGGGTCCAGTGCCCACAGCTGCCCTTCGGCCTCCCAGGCCAGGGCGCTGTGACACGGCAGATAACCAATGTGCCTGCCCGACAGAATGAACGTCAGCACGCTCTCGATCTGTTCCGCCACCGCCATGCCGTGCCTGCTCTGGAACGGCTCGTCGCCTTCGATGAAACGGTACGGGTGGCGCACTTGGTCCTGCTCCAGCAAACGCTGGCGCGGCACCTGCGGCACGCCGAACAAGGGATGCCCTTTGCCGCAATACAGCCGCTGCCGCTCCTCGAACAAGGGCTGGTAGTCGAACGCCGCCTGTTTACCGGAAAAATAGCTGATGGCGTAGTCCAGCCGCTGCTCCAGCAACAACCGCTCCAGCTCCGCCGGTGGAGCACTGATCAGTTCCAGTTGCACCGACTCGACGCGGCGGCGAAATGCCGCGATCGCCGCCGCCAGCTTGAGGCTCACCTGCTTGTCCTGGTTTTCCGCCAGGCCGATGCGCACGGTGCCCAGCAGTCGCCCGGCAACACCGTTGGCCTGCTGGCGGAACTGCTCGATGTTCAGCAGCAGCGCGCGCGTGGCTTCCAACAGCATCCGGCCTTTCTCGGTCAGCCGGAACCCCCCCTTGCCCCGGCTGCACAGGCGGTAGCCCAGGCGTGTTTCCAGCTGGGCCATGCGTTGGCTGATGGTGGGCTGGCTCAAGCCCAGCAGCCCCTGTGCAGCGCTGAAACCACCGGCCTCGGCTACAGTGACGAACAGCCGCAGCAGGTGCAGGTCGGGGTCATGCACTTGTCCGAGCATTGCATTGCTCCTGGTGAATGTCAGCTTTGCAAACTTGCCATTTCTTCAATGTAACCCGGCTGACATGCTCGCGGCATCCACCCATTTGCCGAGGTGTCTGTCATGCGTTCATCGTTGTGCCTGTTGTCGCTGGTACTGGCCTTGCCGCTGCAAGCCGAAGAGAAAGTCGTGAACCTTTACAGCTGGGCGGACTATGTCGCCCCGCAGACCCTGCAGCGCTTCGAGCAGGAGACCGGCTACAAGGTCCGCTACGACACCTTCGATACCACCGAAGTGCTGGAAACCAAGCTGCTTACCGGGGGCAGCGGATACGACGTTGTCGTGCCGTCCGCCACGGTGCTGGCGCGGGCGCTGAAGGCCAATGCCCTGCAGCCGTTGCAGGCCCAGGCCATGCCCGGCTATGCCAACCTCGACCGCGACCTGCTGGCCAAGCTCGCCGCGGCCGACCCCGGTAACCGTTACGCGGTGCCTTACACCTGGGGCACGCTGGGCCTGGGGGTGAACGTACAGGCGGTGCGCCAGCGCCTGGGCGAGGTACCGCTGGACAGCCTCGACCTGCTGTTCAAGCCCGAGTACGCCAGCCGTCTGAAAGACTGCGGTATCGCCATGCCGGACTCGCCGCAGGAAGTGATCGGCGTGGCCCTGAACTACCTGGGCAAGGACCCGTACAGCCAGAGCAAGGATGACCTGGCAGCTGCCCAGAAGCTGCTGGGCCAATTGCAGCCGTCGATCAGCTACGTTGCCAATGGCCGGCAGATCAGCGACCTGGCCAACGGCAGCGTGTGCCTGGCGCTGACCTACAACGGCGATGCCGCCATGGCCGCCGACCAGGCCCGGCGTGCCGGCAAGCCGTTCGAGCTGATCTACCGCATCCCCCGCGAGGGCACGCTGGTGTGGCAAGACAACCTGGCCATCCCCAAGGATGCACCTCACCCGGAGGCGGCGCGGGCGTTCATCGCCTTCATGCTCAAGCCTGAGTCGGTAGCGGCGCTGACCAACACGCTGTTTTTCGCCAACGCCAACCAGGCCGCCACGCCGCTGGTGGATGAAACCGTGCGCACCGACCCGGATATCTACCCACCGGCCGAAGTTCGTCAGCGGCTGTTCGCCGACCGCAGCATGGCCCTGGCCGACCTGCGCCAGCGCAACCGCCTGTGGACTGCCTTTCGCAGCCGCCAATAACCCTGCAGACCGAGGAGCCCGACCGTGGAGCAAGCCTTGAACAACGACCAGGCCATTACCCGCGACAGCCTGTATGGCACTGCCGCCGAAAGTACCTATGCCGGCATCACCAGTTTTGCTCGCCGCCGCTACAGCCGCGACCTGCATGGGGTGGATGTGGTGGTCAGCGGCGTACCGTTCGATACCGCCACCAGTAACCGGCCCGGCGCACGCTTCGGCCCCAGGGCCATTCGTGCCGCCTCGGTGCAGCAGGCGTGGGCCCGCCACTGGCCCTGGGCGTTCGACCCCTTCGACCACCTGGCGGTGATCGACTATGGCGACTGCGCCTTCGACAGCGGTACGCCGCAGTCGGTACCCGGCAGCATCGAAGCCCATGCCGAACGCATTCTGCAAGCCGGCTGCGCGATGCTCACCCTGGGCGGCGACCATTTCATCACTTACCCACTGTTGAAGGCCCATGCCCGCCACCATGGCCCGTTGGCGCTGGTGCATTTCGATGCGCACAGCGACACCTGGCCGGACGAGGAGGGCAAGCGCATCGATCACGGCACCATGTTCTGGCATGCCGCCCGTGAAGGCCTGGTCGACCCCGCCCACTCGGTGCAGATCGGCCTGCGGACCACCAACGACGACAGCCAGGGCTTCGCCATCCTGGACGCCCGGCAGGTGCACCGGCAGGGCGCCGAGGCGGTCATTGCGGCGATTCGCCAGCGCGTGGGCGAGCGCCCGGTGTACCTGACCTTCGATATCGACTGCCTGGACCCGGCCTACGCGCCTGGCACCGGCACGCCGGTGTGTGGTGGCTTGAGCACGGTGCAGGCACTGGAGATTCTCGGCGGGCTGCGTGGCATCAACCTGGTAGGCATGGACTTGGTGGAAGTGGCACCGGCTTACGACCATGCCGACATCACCGCCCTGGCCGGGGCAACCCTGGCGATGGAGATGCTGTGCCTGTATGCCGCCCGGCACAAGGTCGATACCGGCCAATGAGGGGGGCCGCCAGCGGCCTCCGCTGCGCCTGCTGAAACATCAGGATGCAACTCCACCTGCTTTCACACATCTGGCCGCGAACCCCTGGCGCCTCAGGCTATCAAAGCCAGCAGGCGCCGCGTTTTCGTACAGGAGGTGAAGCATGAGTCCGACATTGCCCACGCTGGCCCTTGGCCTGGCCTTGTGCCTGCCCGTGCACGCGGCTCCGCAGCCACCGTTGCAGCTAGCTGCCGACTACCGCAACCCGTACAACAGCCCGATTCAGCGCGCCAACCCCAACAGCCGCCAAGGCAGCCTGCCGGCCACCCCGCCGGTGCGCGGCCCGTCTACCGAGCCGCAACAGCGTGTGCCCACGCTGGACAACCGCGGCATCGGCAATGGCGATAACCTGCGTCGCCAGCAGCAAACCCCGAACCTGGAACCGTCCCGGCCAGCGCGCGACAACCCGCGTGCGCCATAAACCCACTTGAAAGGAATTGTGCATGCTCCGAGCACCCTGGCTAGCCACCCTGACCGCCGCTGCGCTGCTGCCCCTGCTGGCCCAGGCCGCGTCCGAACAGCAGTTTCCCAGTGAAGAAGGCAGCCTGACCGTCAGCACCGTGGCCGATGGCCTGCGCAACCCATGGGCACTGGCTTTCCTGCCGGGTGGCAAGGACATGCTGGTCACCGAGCGTGCCGGCAACCTGCGCCTGGTCAACGCCGAGGGCAAGGTCGGCCCGCCCATCAATGGCGTGCCGAAAGTGTGGGCCGAGGGCCAGGGTGGCCTGCTGGATGTGGCGTTGTCGCCAGACTTCGCCAAAGACCGCACTGTCTACCTGTCCTTCGCCGAGGAGGGCAGTGATGGCAAGGCCGGCACGGCGGTCGGCCGCGGGCAATTGTCCGAAGACCGCGCTCGGCTGGAGAACTTCAACGTGATCTTCCGCCAGCAGCCCAAGCTGTCGGTGGGTAACCACTTTGGCTCGCGGCTTGTGTTCGACCGTGATGGCTACCTGTTCATCGCCCTGGGCGAGAACAACCAGCGCGCTACCGCGCAGGACCTGGACAAACTGCAGGGCAAGGTGGTGCGAATCTGGCCGGATGGCAAGGTGCCCAAGGACAACCCGTTTGTCGGCAGGGACAATGTGCGGCCGGAAATCTGGTCGTATGGCCACCGCAACCAGCAAGGTGCTGCGCTCAACCCCTGGACTGGCAAGCTGTGGACCCACGAACACGGCCCGCGCGGTGGTGATGAAATCAACATTCCCGAGGCCGGCAAGAACTACGGTTGGCCGGTCGCCACCCATGGCATCAATTATTCGCTGATGCCGATTCCCGAGGCCAAGGGCAAGCATGTCAAGGGTATGGTCGACCCACACCATGTCTGGGAGAAGTCGCCGGGCATCAGCGGGATGGCGTTCTACGACAGCCCCACCTTCAAGGCGTGGGACCACAACCTGTTCATTGGTGCGCTGGCCACGCAGGAACTGATCCGCTTGCAATTGAAGGGTGACAAGGTGGTGCATGAAGAGCGCCTGCTCGGTGATCTGAAAGCGCGCATCCGCGATGTACGGGTGGGGCCGGATGGGTATGTGTACGTACTCACCGATGACAAGGATGGCGCGCTGCTCAAGGTCGGCCTGAGCAAGGAGCCCTGAACCTGGCGCGCCCTAGGCCGTGTAGAATGCGGCATGGCCATGACCCCGCAATTCCTTTACCAGCAAGCCCTGGCGACCCAGGGCTATGTCGCCGACCCTGCCCAGGCGCGCGCCGTTGACGCCTTGCAGGGCTGTTTTCAGGCCCTTGAACAGGGCCGCCCGGCCCAGGGTATTTACCTATGGGGGCCGGTCGGCCGTGGCAAGACCTGGCTGATGGACCAGTTCCATCGCTGCCTGAGCGTGCCCAGCCGACGCCAGCATTTCCACCATTTCATGGCGTGGGTGCACCAGCGCCTGTTCCAGCTGAACGGCACTGCCGACCCATTGCAAGCGCTGGCCCGGGAGCTCGCCGGCCAGATTCGGGTGTTGTGCTTCGACGAACTGTTCGTCAATGACATTGGCGATGCGATCATTCTTGGCCGGCTGTTCCAGGTGCTGTTCGACGAGGGCGTGGTGGTTGTCGCCACGTCCAATCAGCCACCCGAGCAACTGTACCGCGACGGTTTCAACCGCGAGCGCTTCCTGCCGGCTATCGCCGCAATCCAGCGCCACATGCAGGTGCTGCCGGTGGCTGGCGGCCAGGATCACCGTCTGCACCCCGGCGCAGCGCAGCAGCGCTACTGGGTGGTAGAGGCGGGGCAGGCCAGCCGGCTGGGCGAGGTGTTCCGCCAGCTTGGCCCGGACGATGGCGGCACCGACCGGCCGTTGCCGATCGGCACCCGGCAAGTCCAGGTGGTGCGCCGCAATGACCACGCCATCTGGTGCCGTTTTGCCGACCTGTGCGAGCAACCCCTGGCAGCCGTGGATTTCATGGCTTTGTGCGACCGTTTTGCAGCCATTCTGGTATCGGCAGTGCCGGCGCTGGGCGGTGAACAGCGGGCGGGGCGCATTGCCCGTGGCACCGAGGATGCGGCGCTGCGGGTAGCGGCGGGCGATCGCCAGCTACCCGCCTTGTCGCCCAACGACGACGCGGTGCGCCGGTTCATTGCCCTGGTCGACGAGTGTTATGACCGCCGGGTGGCATTGTACCTGGAAGCGCACGTACCGCTGGATGCCCTCTACACCCAAGGTTACCTGGCGTTCCCTTTTCAACGCACCCTGAGCCGGCTACGGGAGATGCAACTGCAGCGGTTTGGAGGGGGCTAAGCCCGACAGCCGCTCAGCGCCCCAACCATTCGATCAGCGTGCGGTTGAACCTGACCGGCTCTTCGATCTGCGGCGCGTGCCCCATGCCTTCGAAGGTGATCAGCTCACCCTTGGGGATCAGCTTGGTCACCTGCGGCCCCAGTTCGGCGTACTTGCCCAGCCTGGCCTTGACCTGCGGCGGCGCGATATCACTGCCGATCGCCGTGCTGTCCTTGTCGCCGATCAACAGCAAGGTGGGCATCTGCAGGTCCTTGAACTCGTGGTACACCGGCTGGGTGAAAATCATGTCGTAGATCAATGCCGAGTTCCACGCCACCGCTTCATGCCCGGGGCCCTGGTTGAGCCCCACCAGCATCTGCACCCAGCGCTCGTATTCCGGCTTCCAGCGGCCCGCGTAATACGTTTTGCGCTCATATTCTCGTACACCCTCGGCATTGAGCTTCAGCTCGCGGGCATACCACTGGTCCACGGTACGGTAGGGCACGCCAAGCGCCTTCCAGTCTTCCAGGCCGATCGGGTTGACCATCGCCAGCCGCTCGACCTGTTGCGGGTACATCAACGCGTAGCGGGTGGCGAGCATGCCGCCTGTTGAGTGGCCGAGCACGCTGGCACGCTTGACCCCCAGGCGCTCCAGCAGGGCATGGGTATTGTCTGCCAGCTGCTGGAAGCTGTACTGATAGTGCGCCGGTTTGCTGGACGTGCAGAAGCCGACCTGGTCGACGGCGATCACTCGGTAGCCGGCCTTGCTAAGCGCCTCGATGGTGGTTTCCCAGGTAGCGGCGCAGAAGTTCTTGCCGTGCATCAACACCACGCTGTGGCCGTTGGCCTGGCCTTGTGCAGGCACGTCCATGTAGCCCATCTGCAGGGCCTGGCCCTGGGACTTGAAGTCGAAATGCTGGAGCGGATGCGGGTAGCGGAAACCTTCGAGCTGGGGGCCGAAGGTGGGCGATTCGGCAGCGACGGCCGAACCGCCGGCCAGGCACGCCAAGGCCAGAGCTGTTGCGCGCAGCATGGGGGAACTCCCTGTAGAACCTTGTAGGAAAAAAGCACTGTAACAGCCCATGGACCAAGGGGAGGGCGAAAGGTGTTACCGAGCGTGAAACCAGCCCAGGGTGATCATGGTGAGCACTGCATAGCGCCCTGCTTTGGCCACGCTCACCAGCAGCAGGAAGCGCCAGAACGGTTCACGCATGATCCCGGCAATCAGCGTCAAGGGGTCGCCAATCACCGGCATCCAGCTGAGCAGCAGCGACCATTGTCCCCAGCGCTGGTAGCGCTGCTGCGCACGCGCCAACTGCGCGGTGCTGAAGGGGAACCAGCGCTTGTCGCGCAGGTGCTCGATGGCCCGGCCCAACAGCCAGTTCACCACCGAACCGAGCACGTTGCCCAAGGTGGCGACCAGCAGCAGGGTGGCCCAGGCCTCGGGCTGGCCCAGCAACAGCCCGACCAGCACGGCTTCCGATTGCAGCGGCAGCAGGGTGGCGGCGCCAAAGGCACTGAAAAACAGCGCCCACAGGCCGAGCATCAGTAGTTGGCGACCACGGTGTCCTGGCCGCCCTGGGTCACCCCGATCACTTGGTAGGCATCCTTGTGGTCGCCCATTTCCATGCCCGGTGAGCCCATCGGCATGCCCGGCACGGCCAGGCCCTTGAGGTCGTTGCGCTGGCTCAACAGGCGTACCTGTTCGGCCGGCACGTGGCCTTCGACGAACTTGCCGTCGATCACACCGGTATGGCACGAAGCCAGGCGTGGGGCCACGCCCAGGCGCTGCTTGACCGCGCTCATGTTCGGTTCGACATGGTCGTTGACGGTGAAACCGTTATCGCGCAGGTGGCTGATCCAGGCCTTGCAGCAGCCGCAGTTGGGGTCGCGGTACACGTCGATGGTGTCGCCAGCCTGGGCCAGGCCGCTCATGGCCAGCAGGCCCAGGGTCAACAGATGTTTACGCAGCATGTCGCAACACTCCTTCAGAGCAAACCGGTCCATAGTACAGGATTCTCAGCGGGTGGCTGCTTCGGGGGCAAGGTCACGCATCAGCAACG
The DNA here is from genome assembly GCF_000190455.2 of Pseudomonas sp. TJI-51. Taxonomy (NCBI): domain Bacteria; kingdom Pseudomonadati; phylum Pseudomonadota; class Gammaproteobacteria; order Pseudomonadales; family Pseudomonadaceae; genus Pseudomonas; species Pseudomonas sp. TJI-51. The sequence goes on along the minus strand of NZ_AEWE02000053.1, from coordinate 34,601 downwards.
CGTGGTCGAGGGCGACCTGTTCCGGAATCGGCAGGTAGACCACGTGGCCATCACCCGGCGCGATCTCGATGGCCTGCCGCTGACCGTTGCACAGGCGCTGCAAGTCGAAATGGTAGTTGCCGCGCGGGGTCATCAGCTCGAGGTGGTCGCCCACTCTGAAGCGGTTCTTCACCTTGACCTCGGCCAGGCCGTCGACGCGCACCCCGGTCAGCTCGCCAACGAACTGCTGGCGCTCGGACACCGAGTTGCCACGCTGGTAGTTCTGGTACTCGTCGTGCACGTGGCGGCGCAGAAAACCTTCGGTGTAGCCCCGTTGTGCCAGCGACTCCAGGTTGTCCATCAGCGCGCGGTCGAAGGGGCGCCCGGCCACTGCGTCATCGATTGCCTGGCGGTACGCCTGCACGGCGCGGGCGCAGTAGAAATGCGACTTGGTGCGGCCCTCGATCTTCAGCGAATGCACGCCCATGCCGACCAGGCGTTCCACGTGCTGGATGGCGCGTAGGTCCTTGGCATTCATGATGTAGGTACCGTGCTCATCTTCGAACGCCGGCATTTCGCTACCGGGGCGGTTGCTTTCCTGAAGCAGGAACACCTGGTCGGTAGGGGCGCCCAGGCCCAGGGTGGGCTGCACTTGGCGAACGATGTCGCCCACGGCGTTCTCGGTGGCGGGCGTGGCATCGTACTTCCAGCGGCAGGCGTTGGTGCAGGTGCCCTGGTTGGCATCACGCTTGTTGAGGTAACCCGACAACAGGCAGCGGCCGGAGTAGGCCATGCACAGGGCGCCATGCACGAACACTTCCAGCTCCATGCCCGGCACCTGTTGGCGGATTTCGCCGATTTCTTCCAGTGACAACTCGCGTGACAGGATCACCCGGCCAAGGCCCATGCCTTGCCAGAACTGCACGCTGGCCCAGTTTACCGTGTTGGCCTGTACCGACAGGTGCACCGGCATGTCCGGAAAATGCTGGCGCACCAGCATGATCAAACCGGGGTCGGACATGATCAGCGCGTCCGGCGCCATGGCGATCACCGGTGCCAGGTCCTTGAGGAATGTCTTCAGCTTGGCGTTGTGCGGGGCGATGTTGACCACGACGTAGAAGCGCTTGCCCAGCGCGTGGGCCTGGGCAATGCCCAGTGCCAGGTTGGTGTGGTCGAACTCGTTGTTGCGCACCCGCAAGCTGTAGCGCGGCTGGCCGGCATAGACCGCGTCGGCGCCATAGGCAAAGGCATAGCGCATGGTCTTGAGGGTGCCGGCAGGGGCCAGGAGTTCGGGCTTGCTGATCAGGGTCATGGTGCGCACCGGGGCAAAGGGCGCGGATGCTAAGGCACGGGGCTGGTGCATGTTTTGATATATATCAACGGATGTAGCGGCACTTTTGGCCAAGCGGCGCGAACTAATATCGCATACGCCATTCGAGGACCTGCAATGAACGAAACTGCCCTACAGAACAAAGCCCTCGCGGTACTCCTGGCGCTAGTGACCATCGCTTTCGTGTGGATCCTGCTGCCGTACTACGGCGCGATATTCTGGGCGGTTGTGCTGGCTATCCTGTTTGCCCCGCTGCAGCGCAACCTGGTGATGCGTTTTGGTCGCCGGCGCAACCTGGCAGCGATCACCACGACCATGATCTGCCTGCTGGTGGCGGTGCTGCCGGTGATCATCACCAGCCTGCTGCTGGTGCAGGAAGGCGCGACCCTGTACCAGCGGATCGAAAGCGGGCAACTGGACATTGCCGGTTACGTCGAACGGGGCAAGGACATGCTGCCGGCGTTCGCGCAAAACGGGCTGGACCACCTGGGCGTGGGCAACCTCGATGGTTTGCGCGACAAGATCACCAAGTGGGCGACCCAGGGCAGCCAGGTGCTGGCCAGCCAGGCCTTCAGCTTTGGCCAGGGTACGTTCGAGTTCCTGATCGGCTTTGGCATCATGATGTACCTGCTGTTCTTCTTCCTGCGTGAAGGCGCCGATGTGGCCCGCCGTGTGCGCCTGGCAGTGCCGCTGCCCGAGCACCAGAAACGCCGCTTGCAACTGAAGTTCAACCGCGTGGTGCGGGCCACGGTCAAGGGCAACGTGCTGGTGGCCGTGACCCAAGGTGCATTGGGGGGCTTCATTTTCTGGGTGCTGGATATTCCCAGTGCCTTGGTCTGGGGGGTGCTGATGGCGTTGCTGTCGCTGCTGCCGGCGGTGGGCGCGGGCATTGTCTGGGCACCCGTGGCCGTCTACTTCCTGCTGACCGGGGCGATATTGCCGGGCATCATCCTGACCGCGTTCGGGGTGCTGGTGATCGGCCTGGTGGATAACCTGCTCCGGCCGATTCTGGTAGGCAAGGACACGCGCATGCCGGACTACCTGATCCTGGTATCCACATTGGGTGGGTTGACGGTGTTCGGGCTCAACGGCTTCGTTATCGGGCCGTTGATCGCGGCGCTGTTCATGTCCAGCTGGGCGATCTTCGCCGAGGCCAAGCCACAGGTGCAATTGCCGCAGTGACGGCCGGCCATGGCAGTTGCGCGGTGTGCCCAAGGGCTGGTGTTTTCGCGCCAGCGGCCTAAGATGGCCGGTGACTGGGCCCGGAACAACCGATGAGCACGAAAGATACGATCTCCATGCAACTGGTGCGTGAGGCGCTGATGCAGACCTGCCCAGCGGGCGAAGCCAATGCCGCCCTGCTGGCGCGTGCCGGCATCGATGCCAGTTGCCTCGAGCTGCCCGAGGCGCGCGTTGCCGCGCAATCCTATGCGCGCCTGTGGCGCTTGCTGGCCCGGCGCTGCAATGACGAGTTCTTTGCCATGGACCCTCGCGGGCTGCGCACTGGCAGCCTGGCGTTCATGTGCCGTGCGAGCATGGCTCAGCCAACCCTGGGGCAGGGCCTGGAAACGGCCCTGGGCTTTCTGGCACTGATGCTCGAAGACCTGCAGCCGTGCCTGGTGCGCCAACCGGGCCTGGCCGAGATCGTTATCAACGAACCGCGCGCGGAGCCGCGCCGTGCCTTCACCTACTTCACCTTCTGGATGATCGTGCATGGCGTGGCCTGCTGGCTGGCCGGGCGGCGCATCCCCATCCTAGCGATCGACCTGCGCTGCGCCGAGCCACCGTTCTGTGATGATTACCGGGTGATGTTTTCCGAAAGCCTGCAGTTCGGCCGCCCGCGTACGCGCATGATCATCCCCGCCGATTGCCTTGGCCTGGCAGTGCGGCGCAGCGAGCAGGAATTGCAGCGTTTTCTTGCCGAAGCGCCCGCCAACATCCTGGTGCGTTACCGTGACCCGTCCAGCCTGGCGCGGCGCATTCGTACCGATCTGCTGCGCCAGGCACCTGCACAATGGCCAGCGCTGGAGCACCTGGCGCAAACGCTGTGCCTGTCTGCTTCTACGCTGCGCAGGCGCCTGGCCGAAGAGGGGCAGACCTACCAGGGGCTCAAGGACAGTGTGCGGCGCGAGCTTGCCACCACCTGGCTGGTCGGCGCCGAGCCAACCATGGGCGAAGTTGCCGAACGGCTGGGTTTTGCCGATGCCAGTTCGTTCTACAAGGCCTTTCGCAAGTGGTTTGGCTGCAACCCGGGGCAATATCGCGCGGTGGTCCAGGCTCGCCACGCTGGCAACTGATTCCGTCTGCTGCACACAGCGCCAATGCGTCAGCGTCGGGGGTTTCCAGCCAAAGGAGCACCCCTTCATGCCACAGGCACCCCTGCACCCCAAGCTCGAACGCGCGACGGATGATTTCATCAGCCAGATACTGCCTGATTGGTTGAGGCGGGCCAGCGCCTCACAAATCATGGCGCTGCGCGATGCCTATAGCGCCTACCTCACAAGCCAGGCTGAAATGTCGGCTGTACTCCGGCAGTTGCAGCCGATCGATGCGTTTGCCCGCCGCTTGCTGACGCAGGGCCTTCACCGGGAAGGCGGCGCGCTGCTGGATCTTGACCGCTTGGAATGGCGCGAGCAGCGGCGCAGGTTCAAGGTCGAGCCAGGAAAATTGCCCACGGATGAGTCCTACTTCGTGAGGGTGCCGGCGTTGCAGAGGTTGATGCAAAACTTTGCCAGCGGCGAATCCTTTTATCTGGAGACGGCACTGGTATACCCCGCAGACCCCGCTACCGACGTGCCGGAACGGGTGGCCCTCGATGATGCGGCACGGATTGTAGAGGCCTGCCGCAGTACCGATGTGGGCGCACGCTACCAGGAACACCTGGCCCGGTTGTTCACCCCTGCCTTTGAGCAAACACTGGCCACCAGCCTGCGCCGAACCTTGGCCTTGCAACTGGAGATAGCCGCCACACGCGGGCTTCTGCCGGCAGAGGATGTACAGATAGTGCGCGATATAGTGGCAGGCCGCAGAACTGCCCTTTCAAACGGCCGCACCGTGCGCTGCGGCCCGTTGCAGGTGCTGGGTTGCACGGTGCACGGGGCACTGGTGGTTGAGGTTGCCAACCACAACCAGCGGTATGCCGGCAGTGTGCAACTGGTGCTGTCGGACGATGCCCACGCTGCCTTCCGGCACTTGGTTTCCTGGCGTGTGGTGAACTTCGAGCTGGTCGAGATGTTCAAGGATCCCGCTCGGTATGCGGCGCTGGTGGAACGCATTGCCTTGCATGAGCGGGCAAGGTTCGTCGCCACCCTGGCCAAGCGGCTGGCCGATGATGAACCTGACCTGGAGCCGACCTTCGCCAACTTGCCGCAGGGACGGTTCGAAGGCCTGGCGTTACAGCAGTTGCAACGGATTCGCGAGGATGCGCGGTTCCTGGCGGTGCCCACCGCTGATGCCGATTCCAGCCAGACGCTGGCACGTGAGCACGCGTTGGCGTCGGCAGGGCTGGCACTGCTCAACCTGGCGGGGTTGTTCGTGCCGACGGTTGGCGCATTGCTGCTTGCCGACATGGTCGTGCAGACCTTGTCGGAGGTTTACGAAGGGGCCAGGCACTGGAGCCTGGGCCATCAGCATGAGGCTATCGAGCATTTGCTGGGGGTGGCGGAGAACCTGGCGGTAACGGCCGCGGTTGCCGGCGGCGCCACGGTGGTGGCGCGTGGCTTCGTGCGCAGCACTTTTGTCGATGGCCTGGAGCCCGTCACCAACGATGCAGGGCAGCAACGGCTCTGGTCGAACGACCTGACGCGTTACCAGAGCGCGCGGCCGAGCGGAACGCTGCGCGAACTGGACAATGGCCTGCTGAGCGATGGGGTTCGGCACTGGTGGTACCACGACGGTAGCTACTGGCGGGTACGGGCGCAGGGTGAGCATGGCCCTTGGCGCTTGCAGGACGTCACCGATGACACGGCCTTCGGCCCTGCCCTGGAGTGGAACGCTGAAGCCTCCTGGCAACTGGCCAGCGAACGGCCGCTGGAATGGCAAGGCGCCCAGAGGCTGCTGCAGCGCCTGTGGCCTGCATCATCATCATTGGGCTCGGCGCGCGTTGCGCAGGTGCTCAGGGTTGCCGACGTATCCGAGGAGCATTTGCGTGGCTTGCTGGTGGAGAAGCGTCCGATGCCGGTTGTGTTACGTGACACGTTGGAGCGCTTTGCTGCAGGTGAAAGAATCGAGCGTTTCTTCGCCCAGGTCGGCAGTGCGGACAGTCAGCTGTGGCAATGGTGCCTGGACGCCCTTGGCCTGCAAGCGCTGCCGCGGGATGAGCAGGTGGTGCAGGTTACCCGGCATGCGGCCAGCCTGCGCCCGCGGCTGCTGGACTACCTGGGCTGCCGCTATCTGGAGGCAGACGCCCAGGCCTGGCTCATACGCCGCGATTTTCCGGGCTTACCAGACGCCTACGTGTTGGAGGTTCTGCGGCATATCTCGACCGAGCAGCGGGTCATCCTGCGCACCCAGGCGCGCCTGCCGTTGGCGGTGGCGCAGCAGGCCCGCGAGCTGTTGCAGGTGGCCAGGCTGACGCGCATGCGTGAAGGGCTGTTTCTGGCTGGCAGCCATCACCCCGGCCTGGACGAGTTGGTGTTCTGCCTGTTGCGCGAGCACGCCAAGTGGCCGGCAACAGCGCAGGTGGAGCTGCGTGAGGGGTCGCTTGCGGGGCGTCGGCTGGCGCAACTGCCTGGGCCGGAACAAACCGCCGCCAACGTGGTGATGGTCCGGCAGGAGGGCCACTACCGCCTGTATGACGTGGCCGGTACCGAGCTACAGGCCAGCGCGCAGCGGCCGCTTGAATTCTACGAAGCGCTGCTGGCCTGCCTGCCCACGGCAGACAGGCAACGCCTGGGTTGGCAGGGCGACCAGGCGCGCAGTGCACTGCGCCTGGCCCTGCAACGCTGGCTACCGCAGGGGCGTGCTGCGCTGTTGAAATTACTGGGTGTCAGCGACGTTGGCGTGCCGCCAAACCCTGTTCGGCGCCTGCCCGATGGTCGGGTCGGCTACGTGCTCAGCGGCAGGGGCGCAGCGGGAAACTTCAGCCAGCGCGTGTTGCGTACCCGCATTCGAAGCCTCTATCCAGGTTTCAATGAAGAGGAAGTGGAGACCTTTCTGGAGCTGCTGCTGGAGCGGCCAGGTTCGGCGTTCTGCAATCTGTTGCTGCAGGAACAACAGTACCGCAGGTTCAGCGACGCGTTGACACGGTGGGTGGAGGGTACTCGCAACAGTGCCAGCCAGGCGGCGCGGCTGTCTGCTGCAGGCGAACTGCGACGCAGCTGGCGCCTGATCGGCGAGCGGATCGTCGACCAGCACGGCGAGTCTCAGGGCATGCGCCTGAGCCTGACGGGCGTACCCTTGCGCAGCCTGCCGGAGCTGCCCGCAGGCACCGATTTCAACCATCTTGCTGAACTGATACTCAGCGACCTGGCCGTGGAGCATGTGCCGGCCAGCTTCCTGCGCTGTTTCACCCAACTGCGCTGGTTGAACATGAGTGGCAATCGCCTGAGCGAGGTGCCTGCCGAGCTCAGGGACCTGTCGCACCTGACCAACCTCAGCCTGGCGGGCAACCAGATCCGCATGACGGCGGCGGGTGTTGCAACCCTCGGCAGCCTGACGCGCCTGCGTGTCCTCGATCTGAATCACAACCCCCTAGGCGCCATTGCGCTGCAGTTGGACACCTTGGGGCGCCTGCGCGAGCTGCACATGCGCGGCGCCAACTTGCAGACGGTACCTGCGCAGTTGCACCGCTGCCGGTTGCTGGAGCTCGCGGATTTGCGCGACAACCATATCGGTGCACTGCCAGAGCCGCTGCTGGAAGCGCCTGAGGCGTTGCGGCTGGCGGTGCAGTTATCGGGTAACCCGCTGTCGAATGCCGTCAGGCAGCGCATGCTGGCCGCAGGCGCAGTGGAGGCTGCCGTTGACGAGCCTTTGCTGGCCATCGCCACCGCACGCGAGCGTTGGCTGGCGTTGGTCGCGGCACCGCAGCGGGGTTTCAGTGAGGCCCGGTGGGATGGCGTTCAGCGTGAAGAAGGCAGCGATGCGTTCTTCCGGTTGCTGACGGAGCTGACCGACACGCGCGATTATCAGGTCATTCCCGATGACCTGGGGCGGCGTGTGTGGCGCATGCTGGAGGCGATGCAGAACGACACGGTGTTGCGCGAAGAACTGTTCAACCTGGCTGCCGACCCGCGAACCTGTGCCGACAGCGTCGCGAGCTGTTTCAGTGCCTTGGAAGTGCGCTTGTATCTGCGCCAGTCATTGCAACAGGCTGAACCCGTGGCCGCACGGCTCACCCGTTTGCGTGTGGCGAGGCAGCTGTTTCGTCTGGAACAGGTGGAGCGCCTGGCCCGAGAGGATGTGAAGGCGCGCCTGGCGCAAGGGCAGCATGTCGATGAAGTCGAGGTCAGCCTGGCGTATCGCACCGGCCTGGCTGAAGAGCTGGACCTGCCAGGGCAACCGAGAACGATGCAGTTCGAGACCATCGCCGCGGTCAGCCGGCAGCAACTGGCTGCAGCGGCTGCAACGGTGCGTGAAGCGGAGGCTACCGAGCAGTTGCCCCGCTTCATCGCGCAACGTGATTTCTGGCAGGAGTACCTGCGGCGCGAACAACCAGCAGCGTTCAATGCCGTGGAAGCGCCTTTCTGGGGCCGCATGGAGGAGCTGGGCGCGGAGGCGGCCAATGAAGGCGCCTACCTGCGCGATTTCGACAGGCTGGCGGAAGAGCGCAAGGCGGCGATCGAGGCGTTGCTGTTGCGTTTGACCCGCGAGGCGATGGACCTGCCCATGGGGTCGGGCAGCAGGACTGAGCGCGCTTCGGGGTGACTGCCGGGCGTTGGCGGCAGGCGATCGTTTCCTGCTGCCATCGCCGCTGGCGAAGGCGGCACAGTCGGGGGTCATGATCCCCGTCAAGGAACACTGACATGCCCTCGCAACCTGTACAACCCTGGCTCCAACACCCGGTAGAGCGCTTCATTGCCAACCGCTTGCCTGCCTGGCTAAGCAAGGCCAGCCCTGTTGGCCTTGCTGCGCTGCAGTCTGCACTGGATGCGCACCTTGCCAGCCAGCGCACACTCAGCAGTGCTACCGAACACCTGCAGCCACTGATGGCGTTTGCCGAGGCACGCCTGAACGGCGCCCTGGGCCTTGGTGTACCGCTCGATCGGCTGACCTGGCGTGAGGAGCGCCGGCGCCTGCGTGTGGACCTTGGCGGCATCCGCCAGTTCGAATCGTACTTCGTCAGGGTGCCTGCGCTGGAAAAGCTGTTACAGAACTTCAAGCCTAGGGAGTCGTTCTTCGAGCAGACCGCGCTGGTACGGCCGCCCATTGCGCCCGAGCGTGAAGAGCAAGCCCTGCCTGCAACTATCGACGCGGTCGTGGCCGCTTGCCGGGAAGCCGATGTCGGCAAGGCCTACCAGGGGCATCTGGCAGCGATCATGAACGCGGCCTTCGAACGCGACCTGGCCTTGGACAAGCGCCTGGAACTGGCGCTGGCTACAGAAATTGCCACCCTCAAGGGGCAGCTCAAGATCAATGAAGTGCGCATGCTGCGCCAACTGGGTCGTGGCGACACCCCTACGCACCCGGGCAGCCATTATGTACGGGTGGGCGGGCTGCAGGTGCTGGGTTGCCGGGTGGACGGCGCCTTGGTCATCGAATTGCTCGACTCGTGGTCGATTGCCGTCGGTGGGACAGGGAGGTTGCTGCTACTCAAGGGGGTGCTGTTGTACCTGCCAGATGATCAGGCTCGGCCACTGCAGTACTACCCTGATTGGCCCACCGCCAACCGCGCATTGGTCGCGGCAATGGCTGCTCCCCATTACCGCAGCGCGTTTGCACGGCGGATTGCGCTCAGCGAGCGTGCCGGTTACCAGGCGTTGCTCGCCACACGCCTGCAAGACGACGAGCCTGATCTGCAACCGCGCAGGCTCTCGACGTCGACGCCCATCTTCGAGCAGATGGCCGCCTGGCACATTCAGCGCATCAAGGCCGATGCCCAATACCTGGCGGTGCCCACCGAACAGGCCGATAGCGATGCTGCGGCTGAGCGGTTGCGTGCCCTGGAGGGCGTCGGCGAGGTGTTGCTCAACCTGGCCGGGTTGTTCGTGCCGGTGGTTGGCACGCTGTTGATGGCCGACATGGCTAGGCAACTGCTGGGGCAGGTGTTCGAAGGTTTCAGTGACTGGAGCCAGGGCCATCAGCACGAAGCCTTGCAGCACATGATTCAGGTGGCCACCTCGCTGGCGGTCAACGGCGCTGTGCTTGGCGGGGCCTATGCCTTGCACAGCGCCTTTGTCGGGCAACTGCACCCGGTGACCAACGAGGCGGGCCAGGCACGCTTGTGGCACGATGACCTGGCCCCTTACCGCCAGGCGCTGCCAGCAGCGCCATTGACCACGCTGGAGAACGGTCTGTTGACCGATGGCAGCGGCCATTGGTGGCGTTGCGATGAGGCATTGTACAGCGTGCGCGAGGATCGCAACGGTACCTGGCGGTTGTTGCACCGGGAGGGTCCCGATGTTTACGGGCCAGCCTTGCAAACCAATGGCGAGCGCGCCTGGCGCCTGGTGACCGAACGGCCATTGGAGTGGCAGGGCACTGCACGTCTGCTGGCGCGATTGTGGCCGGCCGCACAGTCACTTGCCCCAGAGCGATTGACGCAGATACTGAAAGTGGCCGATGTCGACGAGGTTTTTCTGCGCGGTTTGCTGGTTGAGGAGCGGCCCCTTCCGGTTCAGTTGCGCGACACCCTCGAGCGGTTTGCGGTGGATGCCAGGATCGCGACGTTTTTCCAGCAGCTCGATACCACCGTGAACGATACCGAGCTGTTGCAGTGGTGCGTGCATGAGCTGGATATCGACGCGGATACGCTGCCTGCCCAGCTCGCGCAGATCGCGTTGCATGCGCAGAGCCTGCGCGAAGGGATGTTCGAGTACTTCTCGTGTTGCCACCTCGGTGCAGACAATTTGCAAAGCCTGCTGACGCGCGACTATCCCGGCTTGCCGCACGCCTACACGCTCGACGTGCTGAGCCACGCCAGCGATGCCATGCGGGCGCAGATGGAACGCACCGGCCGGGTCCCCCTGGGCTTGGCGCAACAGGCCCGTGCCTCGTTGCAACTGGCCCGCCTGACAAGGGCGCGCGAGGCGTTCTACCTGCGCTGCAGCTATCACCCCGATGCGGTCGCGCTGGCGTTTGCCCTGCTGCGTCGGCAGGGGTTTGCGCAAAGCACGCTCAACCTTGAGTTGCGGGACCGCTCAGTGTTCGGCCCTTTGCAGGAACGGTTGCTGCCCCAGGCGGGCAGCCAGCAGACGCTGGTCATGGTCTGGCGCGACGGGGCCTTTACCCTGTATGACGAACAGGGCCTGCCTGCCGAACGGGAGGTGGCAGAACCCGCTGGGCTGTTCGAGGTCCTGGCGGCGTGCCTGCCGAGCGCGTCTCGCCAGCGCCTGGGTACCACAGGAGTGTCTGCTGCCGACAGCTTGCGCCTGGCCCTGCAAGGCGCGATACCCGAGCGTTCCTCGGACCTGCTGAAGCTGCTTGGGTGGCGTGAAGCGCGGGCGCTGGGCACCTCGATGCGACGCTTGCCTGACGGGCGCCTGGGTTACCTGCTCGGCGGCGGCGCCAGCAGGCTACCTTCCGCATCGTCAATCGAGCAGATGTTGCGCAACCGCCTGCGTGGGCTTTACCCGTCGTTCAGTGATGACGATGTCGATCGTTACCTGGGGATCATGGTGGAGATCGACGGCTCGCCCTTCGACAGCCTGTTGTTGCAGGAACAGGAATTCCGGCGCCTTAACGAAGAGCTGCAGCGCTGGATGTTCCGCGTCATGGGCCCGGCCCGGCATGCGCGCCGGCGGTTGGCCTCTGCATTGCTTCGCGCCTGGCGGCTGGAAGGTGAGCGGGTGTTCGATGCGCAAAACAACCCGGTCGGCCTGCGGCTGCACGTGGCTGACATGGCGGTAGGGGAGTTGCCGACGTTGCCGCAGGGCAGCAGCTTTGGCCATGTGGCAGAACTGACACTGGCAGGTTTGCACGTTCCTGCGCTGCCCCCTGGTTTCCTGAGCTGCTTCCGGCACCTGCGCACGCTCGACCTGAGCGACAATGCCTTGCGTGAGCTACCCGAGGGCCTTGAAGGGATGCCCGAGCTGAACCAGCTGATACTGCGCAACAACCGCATCCGCCCCAGCGCCGGGCAGGTGGCTGCGTTGTTGCGCTGCGTCAATTTGCGCCGGCTGGACCTGAACGACAACCCGCTGGGCGCTCTACAGTTGGATGTGTCTGGGCTGCGCCGGCTGCAGCGGCTGCGCTTGCGGCGTACCGGGCTGACCAGCATGCCTTCAGGCCTGCAATGGTGCGCGCGCCTGGAGTATGCCGATCTGCGCGACAACCAGATTGCCGAGCTGCCTCAGGCATTGCTCGACGCCCCGGCGTCGGTGAGGCAAGTCGTGGACGTGGAAGGCAACGCGCTGCCCACTGCGTTGCGCGAGCAACTGTATGCACCTGAAATCGTGCCCGTCTCGCTCATGCTTGGCGAAGGTGCAGAAGAGCAGGCCATGCACGCATGGCTGGGTACGCGCGCAGAGGCTGACCAGGCCCGATGCCGCGAGCAGTGGCGGGCCTTGCGCAGCGAACCGGGCAGTGATGCGTTCTTCGAACTGCTGGTGGGGATGACCCAGAGTGCCGAGTTCCGCCTTGCGCCTGAACAACTGGGCGCCAGGGTGTGGACCCTGGTCGAGGCGCTGTCGGTGGACCGGGACCTGCGCGAAGCCTTGTTCGCGCTGGCCGACGAGCCACGTGCCTGCGCCGACAATCTCGCCAATTGCTTCAGCAACCTGGAGGTCCGGTACCAGGTGCTGCACGCCACCCAAGGCGGTGAGCCTGTGGCTACCGGTGATGCGCGGCTGTTGCTGGCACGGCGCCTGTACCGCCTTGACACCGTACTGGCACTGGCCAGGGCGGACATCAACAGCCGCTACGCGGATGGCCGTTGGCAACGCGGCGATCATGCCGAAGAGGAAGTCGAGGTCAGCCTGGCCTACCGCACAGGGCTGGCTGAACGCTTGAACCTGATAGGCCAGCCACGGTACATGCTGTTCGGTGCGTTGGCCGTGGTCTCTGAAGCCGACCTGGAGCGTGCCTGCAATGCAGTGCTGGCAGGGGAGGCGAGTGAAGACATCACGCGCTACATCAGCCAGCGGGATTTCTGGATTGACGTGTTGCGCGTCGAACACCCACAGGACTTCGCCCTGATCCAGCAGCAATTCGAGCAGGCCATGGAGGCGCTGGAAGAGCGTATGCAGCAGTTGGGCAGTGGTGCCTACGATGCCCAGGCCCGAACGCTGATGCGCAACCGCCAGGAGGCGCTGGAAGCCTTGGCCCTGCGCTTGACCCGGGAACGTCTGAACAGGGCTTGACCCGTCGTAGGGTAGCGCGCGAGCGCATTGCACTGCCTGCGCACGGCCAAACCGGTCACCCAGATTGACAGCTTTGGCCATTGCCGCGGGTGACGCGCGGCGCGAACATCGTCGGACCGATGGTTAACTCCAAAAACAACAAACCAGGAGTCCGACGATGCGTGATTACGCCGAGGCTGTTCGCCTGTTCGAGCTTGGCAATACCGTAGCTGGGGCACTGCACGGCAACCTAGAAACCCTTAACGCGTGTGTCGAGTGCTGTGACCGCCACGTGGGCGGTGGCAAGGTGGCACTGCTGCATGTCGATCGCGATGGCCAGACTGCCCGTTACAGCTTCGAGCAATTGCAAATGCTGGCCGCCCGGTTCGCCAATGTGCTCAAGGCGCAAGGTGTGCAGGCGGGCGATAGGGTGGCGGGGCTGTTGCCACGCACCCCCGAGTTGCTGGTCAGCATCCTGGCCACCTGGCGCATCGGAGCGGTGTACCAGCCCTTGTTCACCGCCTTCGGGCCCAAGGCCATCGAGCACCGTCTTGAACAGTCCCGCGCCCGTGTCGTTGTCACAGACAGCGTCAACCGGGGCAAGCTGGACGATGTACACGCCTGCCCGACGGTCATCACGGTGAACGCCCGCAGTGGCGAACTGGATTTCCAGCAGTGCCTGGCCGGCGCCGCGCCTGAATGCGAGCCTGTGATGCGCTCGGGCGACGACCCGTTCCTGCTGATGTTCACGTCCGGTACCACCGGCCCGGCCAAGCCGCTGGAAGTACCGTTGCGTGCCATCGTCGCCTTCCAGGGCTACATGCGCGATGCCATCGACCTGCGCCGCGAAGACAACTTCTGGAACCTGGCCGACCCCGGCTGGGCCTATGGCTTGTACTACGCCGTCACCGGGCCGCTGTCCCTGGGGCATGCCACCACCTTCTACGATGGCCCGTTCAGTGTCGAAAGCTGTGTGCGGGTGATCGAAACGCTGGGCATCACCAACCTGGCCGGCTCGCCCACCGCTTACCGTTTGCTGATCGCGGCCGGCGATGCCTTCGCGGCACCGATCAAAGGCCGCCTGCGCGTTGTCAGCAGTGCCGGTGAGCCGCTGAACCCGGAAGTGATTCGCTGGTTTGCCGACGAATTGGGGGTGACCATCCACGACCACTACGGGCAGACCGAACTGGGCATGGTGCTGTGCAACCATCATGGCCTGCAGCACCCGGTGCACCCGGGCTCGGCCGGCTTCGCCATCCCGGGCCATCGGATCGTGGTGCTGGACGAGCAGGGGCGCGAGCTGCCGGCCGGCGAGCCGGGCATTCTCGCGGTCGACCGCGAGCGGTCGCCGCTATGCTGGTTCGCTGGCTACCAGGGTTTGCCGACCAAGGCCTTCGTCGGCAAGTACTACCTGAGCGGCGATACCGTCGAGTTGAACCGCAACGGCAGCATCAGCTTCGTCGGGCGTAGTGACGATGTGATCACCACCTCTGGTTACCGTGTTGGCCCTTTCGACGTGGAAAGCGCGTTGATCGAACACCCGGCAGTGATCGAGGCTGCGGTGATCGGCAAGCCGGATCCGGAGCGCACCGAGTTGATCAAGGCGTTCGTGGTGTTGGCCAGCGGCTATCACGGCAATGCCGAACTTGAAGAGGCACTGCGTCAGCATGTGCGTCAGCGCCTGTACGCGCACGCCTACCCCCGCGAAATCGAATTCGTCAGCGACCTGCCCAAGACCCCGAGCGGCAAGCTGCAACGCTTCATCCTACGCAATCAGGAAGTCGCCAAACAACAAGCGCAGCAGGCCACCCCTGCCAGCGCCTGAAAGGAAAACCGACCATGCAAATAGCGAACAAACACTTCATCGTCAGCGGCGCAGCATCCGGGCTGGGCGCTGCCACAGCGCAGATGCTGGTGGAGGCGGGTGCCAAGGTCATGCTGGTTGACCTCAATGCCCAGGCCGTTGAGGCCAAGGCGCGTGAACTGGGCGAGCATGCCTGTTTCGCGGTGGCGGACATCAGCGACGAGCAGGCTGCCCAGGCAGCAGTCGATGCAACCGTCAGTGCGTTCGGTAGCCTCCACGGGCTGATCAACTGCGCCGGTATCGTAGGCGCCGAGAAAGTGCTGGGCAAACAGGGGCCGCATGGCCTGGCCAGCTTCGCCAAGGTGATCAACGTCAACCTGGTCGGCAGCTTCAACCTGCTGCGCCTGGCTGCCGCCGCCATGGCTGAAGGCGTTGCCGGCGAGGATGGCGAGCGTGGCGTGATCATCAACACCGCCTCCATCGCGGCGTATGATGGCCAGATCGGCCAGGCGGCCTATGCCGCGTCCAAGGGCGCCATCGCCAGCCTGACCTTGCCGGTAGCCCGCGAACTGGCCCGTTTCGGTATCCGTGTGATGACGATCGCCCCGGGCATCTTCGAAACACCGATGATGGCCGGCATGAGCGAAGACGTACGCGCTTCCCTCGCCGCTGGGGTGCCGTTCCCGCCACGCCTGGGCCGCCCGCAGGAATATGCCGCGCTGGCGCGGCACATCATCGAGAACAGCATGCTCAACGGTGAGGTGATCCGCCTCGACGGTGCGTTGCGCATGGCTGCTAAATAAGGAGGATGACCATGACCCTCAGCAATGACCCGATTGTGATCGTCAGCGCCGTGCGCACGCCCATGGGCGGCCTGCAAGGCGACCTCAAGAGCCTGACCGCGCCGCAACTGGGCAGTGCCGCCATCCGTGGCGCAGTCGAGCGCGCCGGCATCGATGCCGCCAGTGTCGAGCAGGTGCTGTTCGGCTGCGTCCTGCCGGCCGGCCAGGGCCAGGCCCCGGCGCGTCAGGCGGCGCTGGGTGCCGGGTTGGACAAGCACACCACCTGCACCACCCTGAACAAGATGTGCGGTTCGGGCATGCAGGCCGCGATCATGGCCCATGACCTGCTGCTGGCCGGCACCGCCGAGGTGGTGGTGGCCGGTGGCATGGAAAGCATGACCAACGCCCCCTACCTGCTGGACAAGGCCCGCGGTGGTTACCGCATGGGCCATGGCAAGATCATCGACCACATGTTCATGGATGGCCTGGAAGATGCCTACGACAAGGGCCGCCTGATGGGCACCTTTGCTGAAGACTGTGCCCAGGCCAACGGCTTCAGCCGCGAGGCCCAGGACCAGTTTGCCATCGCCTCGCTGACCCGCGCCCAGGACGCGATCAAGCGTGGCCGTTTTGCCGCCGAGATCATTCCGGTGGAGGTCACCGAGGGTAAGCAAACGCGCGTCATCAAGGACGACGAACAGCCGCCGAAGGCGCGGCTGGACAAGATTGCGCAGCTCAAGCCGGCCTTCCGTGAAGGCGGTACGGTGACCGCGGCCAACGCCAGTTCGATCTCCGATGGGGCTGCGGCGCTGGTGCTGATGCGCCGCTCCCAAGCCGACAAGCGGGGGCTCAAGCCTTTGGCGGTGATTCACGGGCATTCGGCCTTCGCCGATACCCCGGCCTTGTTCCCCACTGCGCCCATCGGTGCTATCGACAAGCTGCTTGTGCGCACGGGCTGGAAACTGGCCGAGGTCGACCTGTTCGAGGTCAACGAAGCCTTCGCCGTGGTCACCCTGGCGGCCATGAAACACCTCGACCTGCCCCATGACAAGGTCAACATCCACGGTGGCGCCTGTGCCCTCGGCCACCCGATCGGGGCATCCGGGGCACGCATCCTGGTGACCTTGCTGTCGGCCCTGCGCCAGAACAACCTGCGCCGGGGTATAGCGGCCATCTGCATCGGTGGTGGCGAAGCCACGGCCATGGCGGTCGAATGCCTGTACTGAGGTGAACCATGCTGGTAACTGACGAGCAACAACAGATTTGCGACGCGGTCCGTGCTTTCGCCCAGGAGCGCCTCAAGCCGTTCGCAGAGCAGTGGGACAAGGCGCACCGCTTCCCCAGGGAGGCGATCGACGAAATGGCCGAGCTGGGCCTGTTCGGCATGCTGGTGCCGGAAGCCTGGGGTGGCAGCGACACCGGCTACGTGGCCTATGCCATGGCCCTGGAGGAGATTGCTGCAGGTGATGGCGCATGCTCGACCATCATGAGCGTACACAACTCAGTGGGCTGCGTGCCGATCCTGCACTTTGGCAGCGAGCAGCAGAAAGCGCAGTTCCTGGCGCCGCTGGCCAGCGGCGCGATGCTCGGTGGTTTCGCCCTGACCGAACCCCAGGCGGGTTCTGACGCCAGCAGCCTGAAGACCCGCGCCCGTCTGGATGGCGACCATTACGTGCTCAATGGCAGTAAGCAATTCATCACTTCCGGCCAGAACGCCGGAGTAGTGATCGTGTTTGCCGTAACCGACCCGGATGCCGGCAAGCGCGGCATCAGCGCCTTCATCGTGCCCACCGATTCACCCGGCTACCAGGTGGCACGGGTAGAGGACAAACTCGGCCAGCATGCTTCCGACACCTGCCAGATCGTCTTCGACAATGTGCGGGTGCCGGTGGCCAACCGGCTGGGGGCCGAGGGTGAGGGCTACAAGATCGCCCTGGCCAACCTTGAAGGTGGCCGTATCGGTATTGCTTCCCAGGCGGTGGGCATGGCCCGGGCCGCGTTTGAAGTGGCGCGTGAGTACGCCAACGAGCGGCAAAGCTTCGGCAAGGCGTTGGTCGAGCACCAGGCGGTGGCGTTCCGCCTGGCTGATATGGCGACCCAGATCGCGGTGGCCCGGCAGATGGTGTTGCACGCCGCTGCGCTACGCGATGCCGGGCGCCCAGCCCTGGTGGAAGCATCAATGGCCAAGCTGTTTGCCTCGGAAATGGCCGAAAAGGTCTGTTCGCACGCCTTGCAGACCCTGGGCGGTTATGGCTATCTGAGCGACTTCCCCCTGGAGCGGATTTACCGCGACGTTCGGGTTTGCCAGATTTACGAAGGCACCAGCGACATTCAGCGCATGGTCATTGCGCGCAACCTATGAAGGAGCAGATTGCATGGCATTCGAAACCATCCTGTTGGATATCCATGGCAAGGTCGGCCTGATCACCCTCAACCGGCCGCAGGCGCTGAACGCGCTGAACGCGCAGATCGTCGGCGAAATCAACCAGGCCCTCGATCAGCTGGAGCGCGATGCCAATATTGGCTGCGTGGTGCTGACCGGCTCGGCGAAGGCGTTTGCCGCGGGTGCCGACATCAAGGAAATGGCCGAGCTGCAATACCCGCAGATCTACGTCGATGACCTGTTCAGCGATGCCGACCGTATCGCCAACCGCCGCAAACCGATCATTGCTGCGGTGTCCGGCTTTGCCCTGGGCGGCGGCTGTGAGCTGGCGATGATGTGCGATTTCATCCTCGCCGCCGACAATGCCAAATTCGGCCAACCGGAAATCAACCTTGGCGTACTGCCGGGCATGGGCGGCACGCAGCGCCTGACACGGGCGGTGGGCAAGGCCAAGGCGATGGAGCTGTGCCTGACCGGTCGCCTGATGGGCGCTGAAGAGGCGGAGCGGGCCGGGCTGGTGGCGCGGATCGTGCCGCAGGCCGACCTGGTGGAGGAGGCACTGAAAGTTGCGGCGACCATCGCCAGCAAGTCGATTCCGGTGAGCATGATGGTGAAGGAAAGCGTCAACCGGGCGTTTGAAGTTACCCTAAGCGAGGGTGTGCGGTTTGAACGCCGTGTATTCCACGCGGCTTTCGCCACCGAGGACCAGAAAGAAGGCATGGCCGCTTTCATTGCCAAGCGTGAGGCACAGTTCAACGACCGTTGATTGAAGTGTGTGACCAACTGTTCGCGCCTGGGCGGCTCCGACCCGCTCGGCGCGCAACCCATCTGGGCACTGGCCCCAGCTGCCAGCTCGACACCGACCAGCGGATTCTGGTGCCGGAAAGCAAATTCGCAGCCTTTTGCAGTTGCTCCACGCGACGTGGCGCCTTAGACTGCCGCCCCCTGTAAAAGAGTGCCGATTGGCGCTTGAAGAATTCCGTTGCCGATGCCGAGGCGTCGGCGGCACCTGAATCGCCCAAATGCACATTTTTTCATAGAGAAATCGATGACCAAGGAACAGTTGCTGGCCATGTCGGCCGATGACTACATGAACGCCGACCAGCTCGCCTTCTTCACTGAGCTGCTGCAGGCGATGAAAGTCGAAACCCATGAACGCATCGAGCTCAGCCGCACCACCATCGAAGGCCTGGACACGCCGTCGGACCCAGCCGACGTGGCTTCGGTCGAAGAAGAGCGCAGCTGGCTGGTGAATGCCATCGACCGCGACCAGCGCCTGCTGCCTCAGCTGGAAATGGCCCTGGACCGTATTGCCGACGAAAGCTTCGGCTGGTGCGACGACAGCGGTGAGCCCATCGGCCTGAAGCGTCTGCTGATCAGCCCGACCACCAAATACTGCATCGAAGCCCAAGAGCGCCACGAGCAGCTCGACCGCCACCAGCGCCAGGTGTAACCCCTCGCGCGGTGCCGAGCCCCACGGAGCGATCCCTGGGGCTTTTTGCGTTTGTTGTCGCCCCGTTTTTGTTGCTGCAGGCGTAACACAGCTGTACCGGGCGGCGCTGTTTCATCCTTGGGCGCAGGCGTATCATGGCTATATCGTTAGGGTGCTACTTAAATTCCGGAGGGAATGATGCATAGCCGAGTCGATGTGGCCGTGATGATCGGTTCAAGTGTGCCCGCCACAATGCAGGCACTGGGCAGGCCTGTCTGCTGGGTGGTGCTGGTCAACGGTGAGCGGCGCGGTACCGCTTTTGCCACGCGCGAGGAAGCGTTGGAGTGCCAGGCTGCCTGGCAGCAACAACTGAAGAAAGGGCTCGCCGCCTGAAAATGTTGTTTGCCTCTCGACGGGTTTCAGTGTTTTCGGGCATATTTGTCCTACAGTAATGCGCACCAGGGTTTGCCTTCTTGCAGGCTCACGCCCTGGCCGTGTTTTCTGGCGAGTGATCTCAGGCATCACGTTTCCCGTGCCGGGAATGGGCCAAACGCCTTCGGTTGAAGGCGAATCTGGCAAACCAGAGTAAAGTTTCCTGCGCGCTGCATCGTCGGCGGGCACAGACATTTCGTATATCGCTTTATTACTCTTTTCGCCTATCGATAAGACAGGGCCGTGCCTCCCCGAGCTTGGGTGAGGGCGGGTTGTAACCGGTTGAGGATTACTTCATTGGCAGTCAGCACACTTGATACCCATGCGTTGTTCGCCCTCGGCGACTTGCGCGGTAAATTGGCCCAACTGTTCCAGGGCCGCTTCATTTATGTAACCGAACAGAATCCCGAAGGCCTGTACATGGCCGAAATCGACACAGAAAGTGCGTTGGTGGTAGACGATAAACAGCGCCTGGAACTGAAAGTTGGCGACCATTTCCGCGCTGCCGTATTGCCCAGCCGCGAGGGCGGCAAGTTGGAAATGCGCTTTCGGGAAATCAAGTTGAATGTCTATGGCGTGGGTGATTACGCTTTCGTTTCCGTGCCGGAAGGCGAGGGCATCGTGTTTCGCGAAGGCCAAGGGGTCATGTTGGTATTCGCCGCGCAGCAGCAGATACAGGAAGGCCTGGGCAAGTTGCTGAAGGCGGTAACCGGCAAAGTTGCCAAATGGCGCAAGGGCGAGCTGACCACCTTCAAGGCCAGTGAATGACTGCAACTGATGATGCGCCCGCCAGCCGGGCAGAGTTTCATCGGCAGCATCATGCGGCTGCCCCAGCCC
>NZ_AEWE02000053.1:0-14103 GCF_000190455.2 Pseudomonas sp. TJI-51 | reverse complement strand
CCTTACGCCGCCATGGTGCGCCGCGAGTTGCAGCGCCTGAGCCAGGTGTGAGGCGGCAGACCTTCAGTTGCCACTGTCGCAGCCGCTGCTGACCTCTTCAGGCACTGGCTCTTTCGCCACCCGCTTGCGGAACAGCGCTGCCCGTGCGAGCAGCAACGTGGTCACCGGCACAGTGATCGACAGCAGAATGGGGATCAGCCAGGCGTGCAGCACCGCCGCGTCCTTCAACCACGAAAAATAGATGATCGAGGCCAGTGCCACGCACCAGGCGCCGATGGTCGAGGCCAGTGCCGGTGGGTGCATGCGCTGGAAGTAGTCTTTCAGGCGCACCAGGCCCACTGCACCTACCAGGGCGAACAGGCTGCCGGTGATCAGCAGCACCGCCGTGATCAGTTCCAGCCAGAATGGCAGTACCAAGGTTTCAGTCATTCGATCACCTCACCGCGCAGCAGGAACTTGGCCAGGGCAAACGAGCCGACGAAGCCGAACAGCGCAATCAACAGGGCACCTTCGAAGTAGGTGTCACTGGCATAACGGATACCCAGCACCAGCATGGTCAGCATGGCCAGGATATACAGGTAGTCCAGCGCCAGGACCCGGTCCTGGGCAGACGGGCCACGGAACAGCCTGAACAGCGCCAGGGCCATGGCCAGGGCGAAAATGAACAGGCTGGCGAGGACAGCGTTGGCGAGCAGGCCTGTCATTGGAAAATCTCCATCAGTGGGCGTTCATACGTGTCCTTGAAGTGCTGGACGAAGGCCGCTTCATCGTCCAGGTCGAACACATGCAGCAGCAATACGCTGCGGTCCAGAGCCAGCTCCGACCAGACTGTGCCAGGCACCACCGTGGTAATCATCGCCAGGGCCGCCAGGCCGTGCGGGTCGCGCAGGGCCAGCGGTATATGCACGAACGCCGAGCGTGGCGGCTGCTTGCCGGCCCGCAGCACGCCGCGGGCAACCAGCAGGTTGGACATGATGACATCGACGCCGACCCGGCCGATAAGCCGGGCGACGACCAGCGGCCGCTTGACGTGTGCGTGCTGCGGCCGCAAGGGGGCCATCAGCAGTGGCGCCAGTACGCCAAGGGCGGCGCCCAGCAGCAGGTTACCGGGGCTGACCGAGAGGTTGAGCAGCAGCCACAGGCCGAACAGCGAGACCGAGAGGAGCGGGGCGGGGAACATGCGGCTCATGGCAGCACCTCGGCGCTGGGCGAAGTCGGGCCAGGGATCGGCCGGGCGGCCATTACGGCATCGATATAGGCATCTGGCGCCTGCAGGCTGGCGGCCGTGTCCTGGGTGTAGCGCAGCAATGGCTCGGCCTTGAGGCTGAGGAAGATGCACAGGCCGAGCAGAATGACGATCGGCAGGCATTCGAACCGGCGCAGTACGGGTGACGGGCGCTCTTCGGGCTTCCAGAAGCGTTGGATGCCAACCCGGCCGAAGGCGATCAGCGAGGCCATGCCCGAGAGTATCAGCAACGCTACCAGCCCCCAGCCGGCGGCACTCAGGGGCTGCTCGACGGGGCCGCCCAGGCCGTTTGGGTTGAACAAGGCGCTGATCAGGTTGAGCTTGCCGACGAAGCCCGAGAGGGGCGGCATGCCGATGATCAGCAAGGCGCAGGCGATGAAACTCAGGCCCAGGAAAGCCATGGTCCAAGGGATGATCTGGCCGATCACCGCCTTCTGCTCGTCATCAAGGTTGATACCTTTGGGGGGGTGCAGGGACTCCAGCGGGGGCGGCATCACATCTTCTTCTTCGTCCAGCGGCGCCTCATTGGCCGAGCGCGAACGTTCGACCAGCTCGGCGAGCAGGAACAGGGCGCACAGTGCCAGGGTCGAGTTGACCAGATAGAACAGTGCCGCACCGGTCAGCGCGGGCTGGGCAAAGCCGACCGCGCCGAGCAGGGTGCCGGCCGAAACCAGGATGCTCAGCGCTGCCATGCGTTCCAGGCGCTGTGCTGCGAGAATGCACACTGCGGCCACCGCCAGGGTCACCAGGCCACCGTACACCAGCCATTGGCCGCCGAAATGGGCCGAAGCGCCGGCCTGGCCGGAGAACAGCAGCGTCCACAGGCGCAACACGGCGTACAGGCCGACCTTGGTCATGATGGCGAACAGCGCAGCCACCGGCGCACTGGCCGATGCATAGGCCGGTACCAACCAGAAGTTGAGCGGCCAGATGCCGGCCTTGACCAGGAAGGCCATGGCCAGGATGGCTGCACCGGCGTGCAGCAGGCCACGGTCAGCTTCTGGCACCAGGGGAATCTTCAGGGCCAGGTCAGCCATGTTCAGGGTGCCGGTCACGCCGTACAGCATCGCCGCGCCAATTAGGAAGAGCGACGAGGCAAACAGGTTGATGGCGATGTAGTGCAGGCCGGCACGCACGCGCGCGCGCCCCGAACCATGCAGCAACAGGCCGTAGGAAGCGGCCAGCAGCACTTCGAAGAACACGAACAGGTTGAACAGGTCGGCTGTGAGGAACGCGCCGTACAGGCCCATCAGCTGGATCTGGAACAGGGCGTGAAAGCTGGCCCCGGCACTGTCCCAGCGGGCGCGGGCAAACAACAGGGCACTGAAGCCGATGACCCCGGTCAGGGTCAGCAGCAGCGCAGACAAGTGGTCCAGCACCAGCACGATACCGAATGGCGCTGGCCAGTTACCCGGCAGGTACACGCCGATCGATTCTGCCTGGCCCTGGGTGCGTACCCACAGCAGCAGGCTGACGGCGATGGCCAGGCCGGTGAGGGTCGACAGCAGGTTCAGGCGGGCTTTGATGCGGCGGTGTTTTTCGCCCAGCAGCAGCATCATGGCCGCCGTGACCAACGGTAGCAGGATGGGCGCGACGATCAGTTGACTCATGTCGCTCATTCGTCACGCTCCCGGCCATCGACGTGGTCGGTCCCGGTCAGGCCCCGCGAGGCCAGCAGCACCACCAGGAACAGGGCGGTCATGGCAAAGCTGATCACGATGGCGGTCAACACCAGGGCTTGCGGCAGCGGGTCGGTGTAATGCAGCAAGTCCTGGGTCACGCCGTCCTTGATAATTGGCTCTTTGCCAATGAACAGGCTGCCCATGCTGAAGATGAACAGGTTGACGCCGTACGACAGCAGGCACAGGCCCATGATGACCTGGTAGGTACGCGGGCGCAGGATCAGCCATACGCCCGAGGCGGCCAACACTCCGATGGCGACTGCAATGACTTCTTCCATCAGGCGGCTCCTGCTTGGTTGGTTTTCGCCGGGTTACCCGGGCGGTAGGCACGCACCGACTGGTGCGCCAGCGCCGTGAGGATCAACAGGGTTGAACCGACCACCACGGTGTACACGCCGACATCGAAGAACAGCGCACTGGCCACGTGCACGTCGCCCAGCAAGGGCAAGTGCAGGTGGGCGGTATGGGTGGTCAGGAACGGGTAGCCGAGCAGCATGGCGCCGCCCCCGGTGAGGGTTGCGCAAAGCAGGCCGGTGCCCATCCAGCGCAGCGGCCGCAGGCTCATCTGCGCCTCGACCCATTGGGTGCCCGCCACCATGTACTGCAGGATGAACGCCACCGACATTACCAGGCCAGCGACAAAACCGCCCCCTGGCTGGTTGTGCCCCCGCATGAACAGGTACATCGAGACCAGCAGGGCGATGGGCAGCAGCAGGCGCACCAGCACCGCTGGCACCATCATGAAGCCCAGTGCGGTATCGGTGGCATGCCGCGGGTTGATCAGGTCGGTGACCACGTCAGGCGCCAGCTGGCGCTGCTGGGCCGGCAACTGCATGCTCTCCTTGGGTGGGCGGAAGCGCCGCAGCAGGGCGAATACGGTCAGCGCAACGGCCACCAGCACGGTGATTTCACCGAGGGTGTCGAAACCGCGGAAGTCGACCAGCATGACGTTGACCACATTGGTGCCACCGCCCTGCGGCAGTGCGCGGCTGAGGTAGAACGAGGAAATGTCATTGGGTGTCGGCCGCGTCAGCATGGCATACGACAACAAGGCCATGCCGCCACCAACCAGTACCGCCAGCAGCAGGTCGCGCAAGCGGCGTATGCGCGCACGCTCCAGGCTGCCGGGCGATGGCGAGACACCTTCGATACGCCGAGGCAACCAGCGCAAGCCGAGCAGGATAAGCACGGTGGTGACGACTTCCACCACCAGCTGGGTCAGGGCCAGGTCGGGTGCGGAGAACCAGACGAAGGTGATGCAGGTCATCAGGCCGCAGACGCTGACCATGGTCAGGGCTGCCAGGCGATGGTACTTGGCCTGGTAGGCAGCGCCGATGGCGCAGGCGATTGCGATCAGCCACAGCGCGACGAATACCCCGGACCCGGGAATTTTCGGCCGCTCGCCCCAGCTCAGGCCGCTGTAGAGCATGGGCGTGAGGCCGGCCAGGAATGCGGCGACCACCAGCATGAACAGCTGCGACTGCAAACGCCGGCTGGTGAGCAGGCGCTCGATGCGCCGGGCAAGCAGCATCAACTGCACCTGGCCGTACTCGAACAGGCGCTTGCCGTTGAACCGCTCGATCACCGGTGGGGAAGGGAAGCGGCCCCGCCGCAGCTGCTTGCGCAACATGAGGTACAAGACGATACCGCCGCTCATGGCGAGCAGGCTCATGAGCAGCGGCGCATTCCAGCCATGCCAGATCGCCAGGCTGTATTCCGGCAGGGTGCCGCCGACCACCGGCAATGCCGCGGCAGCCAGCAGCGGCCCGACCGACTGCGCGGGGAAAATGCCCACGACCAGGCAGGTGAGTACCAGCAGCTCCACCGGTGCACGCATCCAGCGCGGCGGTTCATGCGGGGTGTGCGGCAGGTCCTGGGCCGTAGGGCCGAAGAACACATCGACGGTAAAGCGCAGCGCATACGCCACGCTGAACGTGCCGGCGAGCGTGGCGACTACTGGCAGGGCGGCTTCGACCCAGGCGGTGGAGCTGATGAACACCGTTTCAGCGAAGAACATTTCCTTCGACAGGAAGCCGTTCATCAAGGGCACGCCAGCCATCGAGGCACTGGCCACCATGGCCAGGGTGGCGGTGTACGGCACCAGGCGGATCAGGCCACTGAGGCGGCGGATGTCGCGGGTGCCGCTTTCGTGGTCGATGATGCCGGCGGCCATGAACAGCGAGGCTTTGAAGGTGGCATGGTTGAGGATGTGGAACACCGCGGCGACCGCGGCCAGCGGGCTGTTCAGGCCGAGCAGCAGGGTAATCAGGCCGAGATGGCTGATGGTCGAGTAGGCCAGAAGGCCCTTCAGGTCATTCTGGAACATCGCGGCGAAGGCGCCGAGCAACAGAGTGATGGCGCCGGCGCCGCCGACGATCCAGAACCACTCCTCGCTGCCAGAGAGCACTGGCCACAGGCGGGCCAGCAGGAATACCCCGGCCTTGACCATGGTTGCGGAGTGCAGGTAGGCCGATACCGGCGTTGGCGCAGCCATGGCGTGGGGCAGCCAGAATTGGAAGGGGAACTGGGCGCTCTTGCTCAGGGCGCCGATCAGGATGAGGGGCAGCAGCACCGGATACAGCGCGTGCTGGCGGATGGTGTCGCCGGCAGCCAGGACCTTGTCCAGGTCGTAGCTGCCGACCACATGGCCGAGCAGCAGCGCCCCCACCAGCAGGCACAGGCCGCCTGCGCCCGTTACCATCAGTGCCATGTAGGCGCCGCGGCGGGCGTCTGCACGGTGGTGCCAGTAGCCGATAAGCAGGAAAGAGAACAGGCTGGTGAGCTCCCAGAAGAACACCAGCTGGATCAGGTTGCCGGAGATCACCAGGCCCAGCATGGCGCCCATGAACGCCAGGAAAAAGGCGAAGAAGCGCGGCACCGGGTCTTGGGGTGACATGTAGTAGCGCGCGTACAGCGAGACCAGCGTGCCGATGCCTAGCACCAGCAGCGAGAACAGCCAGGCGAAGCCGTCCATGCGCAGCACCAGGTTCAGGCCCAGGCTGGGCAGCCACAGGAACTCTTCGCGAATCACGCCCCCGTGGGCGACCTGAGGGTAAAGCAGTGCTACCTGGACGGTACCGACCAGGGCTACGAGCCCGGCAAGGATGGACTCGGCGTTTCGTGCGTTGTGCGGCAGCACGGCTGCCAGGCAACTGCCCACGAACGGCAGAAGCAATAGCACTATCAAAGACATAGCGGCCTATTCTGGAGAAGTTTGCAAGGATCATACGTGCCGGGGGGGTGATCACCAACACGCAAGCTGTCGCAGAATCCTACAAATAGACTGTGACAAGTGATTTTTTTATAACAGTTTTTTACAAAGCATAGCTGCAGTTGGCTGCTTCATAGGCCTGCCTGCCGCTCACCCGGTACCTGCTCGCCGTCCCCTGTGGCGCATTCGCTGCGCCGCCGTACCTTGAGTTCGCTGACTACCACCGCGATCACGATCAGCAGGCCGCCCAGCAGCGCCACGCCGGGGAGCCGTTCGCCGGCGATACGCCCGACGATACCAGCCCACACCGGCTCACCAGCATAAATAAGCGTTGCCCGGGTGGGCGAGACCGACTTCTGCGCCCAGTTCATCGCCACCTGAATTACCGCACTCATCGCGCCCAGGCCGATAGCGCTGACCAGCAGCAGCCAGGAAAAGTCAGGGATGCGCTCCTGGGTCGGGACGATCATCAAAAACGCCAACACCGACGCGGTCGCCAACTGGACAACGGTGACCCGACGCACATCGACCTGGCCGGCGTAGCGGCTGATCAGGATGATCTCGCCAGCGATCGCCACAGCGCTGACCAGGGTCACCATTTCGCCTTCACTGAAATGCAGGCTGCCGCCTTCCGGGCCGGCCAGCAGCATCAGGCCGGCGAACGCCAGGCAAATGCCGATGCTGGGCATCAGGCCTGGCCGGCGGCCGAGTACCAGCCACTGCAACAGGGGCACGAACGGCACATACAGCGCAGTGATGAACGCCGACTGGCTGCTGCTGATGGTCTGCAGGCCCATGGTCTGCAAACCATAGCCGAGCATGATCGTGACACCGATCAGCATGCCGGCCTTGAGCTCGGTGAAGGTCAGCCCAGGCAGCGCCCGCGCTGACACCACGCCCACGAACAACGCCGCTGCCGCAAAGCGCAGGCCGACGAAGAACATCGGGCCGCTGACACTCATCACGTTATGGACAAGCAGAAAGGTGCCGCCCCACAACATGGTAATGAACACCAGCACGACTTCTGCCTTGCTCAGGCGAAAGGTAACGGTGGGGGTTGGCTTGCTGCTGGGCTGGATCATGGTCTTGCACACTCGGCGTCAGGCGGCGCACAATCGCCGCAAAGTGGGCAGTATACTGCGCAATACACAACGGTGAGCATTATAGTGCACAAAGAATCCGCGCACCGTGCTTCGGTGCTGCAACACGTCAGCCTCAATGTTCGCAGCCTGCGCAACGCCGCTGGTATGAGCCAGGCGGTGCTGGCTGAACGCTCGGGGGTTAGCCGGCGCATGCTGGTGGCCATCGAGGCGGGGGAAAAGAACGTCAGCCTGACCACCCTGGATTTGATCGCCGAGGCGTTGGGGGTGGCCTTCAGTACGTTGATCCAAGCGCCGGACCTGCGTGATCCAGGGCGTATCGAAGAGCTGGCCTGGGCGGGCGAGCACCCCCAGAGCCGGGCGGTTTTGCTGGGCACCAGCGCGGCGCGGCGCGAGGTCGAGCTGTGGGAGTGGACGCTGGCGCCGGGCGAGCGTTATGCCAGCGAGGCCGATGCCGAGGGTTGGAGTGAGCAGATCTATGTATGCGCAGGGCAACTTACCCTGATCATTGAGGGGATGGAACATCGCCTGCAGGTGGGGCAGTTCCAGGTATTCCCCAGCAATTGCCGGTACGCCTACCGGAACGATGGCGCCGTGCCGGTGCGGTTTGTGCGCAATGTGGTGATCTGAGGCCGCGCAAGTTCGCCGCCCCGTGGTGGTTTGCAAGTGATCTGCCGGTGGGATGGGGCGCAAAGCGCCCCGAGCACCTCATGCCTGTTCGGCCACCATTTCGCTCGTCTTCACGACTTTGGCGTAGGCGGAGGCCAACGCTGCCATGGTCGCATCCTGTACTTGGGCCGCTGGCACCTGCTTGCCGTCGAACATCAGTGCCAGGGTCGCGCAGGCATCGTGCACCAAGGTCACTTCAAAGCCCAGGTCGGCGCGTGCACAAACCGCTTGACCTTGACTTAACTTGAGGTTTTACCCTGCTCGGCATCGCGCTGCATGCGCCCGTAGCCAGGAGACTGTCGATGTCGGCAAACCCTCAAGCCCTGTGGTTCACCCAGATGATCGAATATGAAGTGCCAAGCCCGTGCCAGCAGGCGTTGGCTCAAGCGCTGGTGGTGCGCAGCGAAGTGTTGGCAGCGCGCTGCGAAGGCCTGCAAGGCGTCAGCATTCAGGCAAGCGACGATGGCAGCCGGGTGCTGCAGTACCTGCAATGGCAGTCACGCCAGGCCTGGTCGGCGGCGGCCGAGTATTTCAATGAGGAACCCTTCCTCGAGCTGTTGCGCCGGCACCAAGCACGGGGTGTCAATTTTGCGGCCTACCAGACCTTGCGCAGCCTGGTGCGCAGCGCCGATGGCGGCCTGCATTGCCAGGTAGGGGAGGGTCAGGCGTACCACGGTGCGTAGTGTGGGTACCGGTCCAGGCGGGCACCGATGACCATTTCGCTGATCCATGCCGCCAGAATCGAGCTGTAGGCTTTCTGGCTTTCTTCACTGGATAACGCGTGGTCGGCGCCGTCGACCATGCGGTGGGTCAGGGAGTGGGCGCTGACAAATGCCGAGCGGTAGCTCATCAGGGTGCTATGCGGTACATAGTCGTCCTGTTCGGACTCCACCAGCAGCACATCACCGACGAACTCGGCGCAGGCGGCCAGGGCGCGGTTGTCGGCCGGCCCCAGGGGGCGCTGGCGGTAGGCGTTCAAGCGCTGACGATCAAGGGCTTGCTTGGGGCTGTCCCATTCTTCGTCCCAGTACATGGCCGGGACCCGCAGGGCCAGCCATTTCACCGGGCGTTCGCGGGTCAGCAAGGTGGCCAGGTAGCCGCCATAGCTGCTGCCGATGATGGCGATGGCGTTGCTGTCGACCGCCGGGTGGCTGATCAGGCGGTCGTAAGCCACCAGCAGGTCTTGCAGGTTCTGCTCACGGGTGACGGTCAGGCGCTGGCTTTGGGTTTTTTCATGGCCGCGCAGGTCGAAGGTCATGCACACGCAGCCCAGGCCGGTGATGTGTCGGGCGCGAGCCAGGTCACGTTGCTGGCTGCCACCCCAGCCGTGGACGAAGAGAATACCTGGCATCTTGCTGCCAGGGCTGACCAAGGTCCCGGCGATGCGGTCGTTCTCGACCTGCAGTTCGACGGTTTCACTCTGAATGGTCATGCTCGCGAATCCGCGCAAATTTACTGAGTTGTCCGAGTTCACTGTCGTTTCCTTGGTAGAAAAGGGTGGCATCCGCGGGCAGGTCGGCGCTGCCGAACACTTCATGGGTGGACGCTCGTACCTGCTGCAGTGCCGGGTCGTCGGCAAATGCCTGCAGGGCCAGCAGCTCGGCGCTGCTGGCACCGCCCAGGCGCCAGGATTGTTCGAGTACCCCGCTGCATGGCTGGCCAGAGGCAGTGGTGCCGCGGGCGATATCGTAGTTGCGCCGCGACGCCACAAAGCCCGGAAAATGCCGTTCGGCAGCCTGTTCGTAGACCATGGCCTGGTTCACGGCCAGCCGCAGGTGGTCTTCAAGGGGGCGTTGCAACAGGGCCTGATAGTCGCCACGGACTACGATCAGGTCAGATCCCGCGTACACCTCGCAGCCCTGATGGTCACGGGTGAGTTGCTGGGTGCCATGGTAGCTGCAGGTGAGGCCGGCCACCCTGACCTGACCAACGCTGAAGGTCTGCACTTGGCTCAGGTCTTCTTCCAGCACCAGTCCCCATACCGCCAACTGCTGGTCGTCCATACCGTTCAGCAAAGGGGTCAGCTGATCCAGTTCTGTGATCACCTGTTGCCCGCGGCCTGCGCTGGCCCGTACTGGCTTGACCCGCACAGGACCAGCGCGCAACAGCAAGGCTGCAGCATGGCGGGCATCGGGTTTGCTGAACACCGTAAAACCGCGCAGCAAGGCGTCGCCGGCCTGGCGGGCGAAGCCATCGGTCCAGCCCTCAGGGCCGGAGGCTCCGGCAGGCAGCGGGTGGGAAATGGCTTTGGTGGCCATGTAGGGGCAGGGTACCAAGCCGCCGAATAGATCGGACTCACTGACAATGCCCAAGCTGGCAGCCTGCTCGGTATCGGTCAGGGTTTCGGTCGGGATGCAATAGTAGTTGTCGGTGGCGACAGGCAGCCGCGTGGGCTGCACATGGGGGCAGCCCAGCAAGCGTGCCAGGCCCTCGGCGAGCTTCAGGTGCACGGCCCGCTCATGCTCGGGTGTATGTTCCCGAGTGTCGAGCAGCACGACTGCAGTTTTAGCGGGGCAGGCACTGGGCATGGTCTGCTGCCTGTGTGTGGCGAATGTACAGTGTGTGAAGCCGTGACCCTGGGGAAGTTCAGCAATACTTGATCGGCGGTCCTTGTGTAGGACGGTTCCGGTTCGCGCCTGGGCGATTGCAGGGCTTTGGCGCCTGCTCCATTATCCGCCTATTGGATCAACCGTGATGTAGCCGCAGGAGAGCGCATGAACGTGCAGACCCCCTTTGAACACAGCGTGCCACAGCGCCTGATGCGTCTGCGCCAGGCCATGGCGGCAAGGCACGTCGATGCCTTGCTGGTGCCTTCATCCGACCCGCATCTCTCCGAATACCTGCCCGGCTATTGGCAAGGGCGCCAGTGGCTGTCGGGGTTTCATGGCTCGGTGGGTACACTGGTGGTGACCTCGGCGTTTGCCGGGCTATGGGTCGATAGCCGCTACTGGGAACAGGCCGAGCATGAATTAGCCGGCAGTGGCATCGAGCTGATGAAGCTGTCGCCGGGCAAGCCTGGCGCGCTGGAGTGGCTGGGAGAGCACGCTGAGCCCAACGGCACCGTGGCAGTCGACGGTGCCGTCATGGCATTGGCCTCGGCGCGGCAATTGTCAGAGCGCCTGAAGGCGCGCGGGGCGCGGCTGGTAACCGACCAGGACCTGCTGGGCGAGGTGTGGGACGGGCGCCCGGCGCTGCCTGGCAATCCGGTCTATCAGCATTTGCAGCCGTACGCCACGACGAGCCGGGCGCAAAAGCTCGCGCAGTTGCGCCAGGCCATGCAGGCCAAGGGGGCCGACTGGCACTTCATTGCCACCCTCGATGACATCGCCTGGCTGTTCAATCTGCGCGGTAGCGATGTCTCATACAACCCGGTGTTTCTGGCCTTCGCCTTGATCAGCCAGCAGCAGGCCATGCTGTTCGTTGGCGAAGGCAAGGTGGATGCGCACCTGCGCCAGGTACTGGCGAGCGACGGTGTCGAAGTGCGCGACTACAACGAAGCAGGGCAGGCGCTGGCTGCCATGGCGGCAGGCAGCCGGCTGCTGGTGGACCCGGCACGCGTCACCTGCAGCCTGTTGGCCAACTTGCCGGCGGGTGTGGCGCTGGTCGAGGGGCTGAACCCCACCACCCTGAGCAAGGCCTGCAAGGGTGACGCTGATCTCCCCTACATCCGTCAGGTCATGGAGGAAGACGGGGCGGCATTGTGCGAATTCTTCGCCTGGCTGGAAGCCAACCTTGGTCGAGAGGTCGTCACCGAGCTGACCGTGGACGAGCAATTGAGTGCCGCACGTGCACGGCGGGCGAATTTCGTGTCGCTGAGCTTTTCGACCATTGCAGCCTTCAATGCCAATGGTGCCATGCCGCATTACCGCGCCACCGAGCAGTCGCATGCACGCATCGAAGGCAACGGGCTGTTGCTGATCGATTCGGGTGGGCAGTACCTGGGGGGGACTACTGACATCACTCGCATGGTGCCGGTGGGTGTTCCCAGCCAGGCGCAGAAGGAAGACTGCACCCGCGTGCTCAAAGGCATGATCGCCCTGTCGCGGGCCACGTTTCCCCGTGGCATCCTGTCGCCCCTGCTCGATGCCATTGCGCGCGCGCCGATCTGGGCTGACCAGGTCGACTACGGGCATGGGACCGGGCACGGGGTGGGCTATTTCCTCAATGTGCATGAGGGGCCGCAAGTGATTGCCTACCAGGCGGCACCGGCGCCCCATACGGCCATGCAGGCGGGCATGATCAGCTCGATCGAGCCGGGCACCTACAGGCCTGGGCAATGGGGGGTACGCATCGAAAATCTGGTGGTCAACCGCGAAGCAGGCACGAGCGCCTTCGGTGACTTCCTGAACTTCGAGACCTTGACACTGTGCCCTATCGACACCCGCTGCCTCCTGCCCGAACGACTGACCCAATGCGAACTGGAGTGGCTCAATGGCTATCATGCCCACGTGCGCGAGCGTTTGGCCCCGTTGTTGAAAGGGGAGGCGCTTGGCTGGCTCGAAGCGCGTACCGCGCCGCTGTAAAGCGCGGCAAAGAGGGCAGCCGATGCGCTGCCCTTGCTGCTATTTGCAGATGACGATCATGCTGCGGCTGGTGTAGCCCGCTGGGTTGATGCCGAACAAATAGTCACCGTCTTCTTCGTCGCTGTCACCAGACCGTGCGACCACCCGGTAACCGCGGGTGCTGCAAGCGCTTGCAGCCTTGCTGTAACACTTGTCCCACGAGGATGAAAGGCCGGAGCAATTGATATGCAGGCCCTTTTTGCCCTTCTTGACCTCGGTCTTGGCCGTGGCGGCACATCCAGCAATAGCCAAGATGGCCAGGATGAGAAAAATACGTTTCATTCCTGTCCTTATATGCAGGGCGAATCCGATGTCAGACCCTGTCGTTATCGCTTCGGTTCTTCCTGAGTTTCCTCAGCGCCAGTGTTCGCTTCAGTAGAACGCGTGAAGATCGTGATGCTGTGACAGCTTAATCAGCGGGGCCGATCGCGACAATCATTAATACGGTCTCAAATGAAAATATTTCTCATATCAGTCGGCGGCGATCGGTAGGCTGGTTTCTTTTCGCATCGACAGCGTAGTGCCCACAGAGGCCGCAATGATCGCCAGGATCGCCAGCCATTGGGTGACTGTCAGAACTTCGCCAAGGAACAAAAGGCCCGACAGCGCCCCGAATGCAGGCTCGATGCTCATGAGGGTGCCGAAAGTGCGCGCCGGAATGCGCGTCAGGGCAACCATCTCCAGGCTGTAGGGCAGGGCGGTGGACAGCACTGCAACGGCGAGCGCTACGGGAATCAGCGCCGGGGTGAGCAGTGCGCTGCCGGCATGGGCGATGCCGATAGGTGCGACGAACAGGGCGGCTACCACAACGCCCAGGGCGGCACTCTGGATGCCATGCTCGGCGCCGGCGCGTTGCCCGAACAGGATATACAGTGCCCAGCAAACACCCGCCCCCAGGGCATAGGCTGCGCCCACAGGGTCAAGTGCTTGCCCGCCATGGCCGGCTGGCAGCAAGAGCAGCAAGCCAACAATGGCCAATGCGATCCAAAGGAAGTCGGTGGGTCGACGCGACGACAGCAGCGCCACGGCTAGCGGACCGGTGAACTCAAGGGCCACGGCAATGCCGATGGGCACCGTTTGCAGTGCCATATAAAAGAGGAAATTCATGCCGCCCAGGGCCATGCCATAGATGATGACGTTGCGCAGGGTTTTGGCGGTCAGGCGAACCCGCCAGGGGCGCAGTATCAGCAGCATGATGATGCTGGCGAAGATTAGCCGCAGGGTGGTGGTGCCTTGTGCGCCAACGATGGGGAACATGCTTTTGGCCAAGGAAGCGCCTGACTGGATCGATGCCATGGCAATCAGCAGCAAGCCTATCGGGAAGAGGGTGGCGGCCAGGCTGCGGGGCTGGGTGTTCATTTAAGGGCGGCATTCCTTGGAGGGGGTGGGGTGAGCAATATAGTGCGCAATTAGCAGGGTAGTGGGCAATGCCCTGCAGAGTTTTGTAGCGCTGGCGAGCGTGCAGGGCAGGGTGCAGGCCGAGCACGCTGTTGCTCGGCTGCAGGGATTCTGCGGAAAACCTAAATTATTGAAATTAAA
The DNA here is from genome assembly GCF_000190455.2 of Pseudomonas sp. TJI-51. Classification (NCBI taxonomy): domain Bacteria; kingdom Pseudomonadati; phylum Pseudomonadota; class Gammaproteobacteria; order Pseudomonadales; family Pseudomonadaceae; genus Pseudomonas; species Pseudomonas sp. TJI-51. The sequence goes on along the minus strand of NZ_AEWE02000053.1, from coordinate 94 downwards.
GGTTGACCTACAAAAACGCCGCCCTATAATGCGCACCATTCCAACGCGGTAGCAGGCACTGCCAGCCACTGTGTTGAGTCAAGTGTTTGAAGCT
>NZ_AEWE02000052.1:0-25243 GCF_000190455.2 Pseudomonas sp. TJI-51 | reverse complement strand
GTGTCGCGAATGGGCTGCAAAGCAGCCCCGGGGCTTCAGCGTAAATGCACTAATTGCTGGGCTGCTTCGCAGCCCATTCGCGACACAAGGCCGCTCCTACAGGGCTTGCGCAAGGCCCTGTCAGAAGGGAGCAGGCCTCAAGCCTGTTCCTTGCTCTCCGGCAGGAACCAGTTCAGCACCAGGGCACAGATGCCACCGGTCGCCACCCCCGACTCCAGCACATTGCGCACCGCCGCCGGCATATGCGCCAGGAACTCCGGCACCTGCGCCACACCCAGGCCCAGCGCCAACGACACGGCGATGATCAGCAGCGCACGCCGGTCCAGGCGGGTGCTGGCCAGAATATTGATGCCCGAGGCTGCAACCGCGCCAAACATGACCATTGCCGCACCCCCCAGCACCGGTTCTGGCACCGCCTGAATCACCCCGGCAACACTGGGGAACAGCCCCAATATCACCAGCATTACGGCAATCCACATGCCGATATGGCGGCTGGCAATACCGGTTAGCTGAATCACGCCGTTATTCTGCGCAAAGATCGAACTCGGGAACGTGTTGAACAAGCCCGCCAACAACGAGTTGGCGCCGTTGACCAGCACACCACCCTTGATCCGCTGCATCCACACCGGGCCTTCGACTGGCTGGCGCGACACCTTGCTGGTGGCGGTCACGTCACCAATGGCTTCCAGCGACGTCACCAGGTAGATCACCAGCATCGGAATGAACAGCGCCCACGAGAAGCTCAGGCCGAAGTGCAGCGGCGTCGGCACCTGAAACAGCGCGGCCTCATGCATACCGGTGAAGTCCAGGCGGCCCATATAGCCCGCCAACGCATAGCCGACCGCCAGGGCAATAACGATGGCACAGCTGCGCATCCACACCACCGGAATACGGTTGAGGATCACGATAATGGCCAGCACCACACCCGACAACAGCAGGTTCTCGCCATTGGCGAAGGTGCCATTGGCCATGGCGCCGAAGCCGCCACCCATACTGATCAGGCCGACCTTGATCAGCGTCAGGCCGATCATCAGCACGACAATGCCGGTGACCAGCGGGGTGATCAGGCGTTTGACGAAGGGCAGGATGCGCGAAACGCCCATTTCGACGAACGGGCCAGCGATGACCACGCCAAAGATGGCGGCCATCACACCTTCGACCGGCGTGCCTTGCTTGACCATCAGCGCACCCCCGGCAATCAGCGGGCCCACGAAGTTGAAGCTGGTGCCCTGCACGATCAGCAACCCGGCGCCAAACGGCCCGAAGCGCTTGCACTGCACGAATGTGGCGATACCGGAGATTACCAGCGACATGGAGACGATCAGGTTGGTGTCCCGCGCGGACACCCCCAGCGCCTGGCAGATCAATAGACCGGGCGTCACGATCGGCACGATGATCGCCAGCAGGTGTTGCAGCGCCGCCAGCAGGCCGATCAGCAGCCGAGGCTTGTCCTCGAGGCCAAGCACCAGCTCATTGGCGGGGGCCGATGCTGCTGGGCTGTGTTCATGTGTGCTCATGGCTGAAAGCTGCCCCTGAAGAAAAAAGGAGCGCATTCTACGGGGTGAAGGCAGATTGCGGTAGAGCAAAGCACGATGCCGACATGATCGGCGACCCTACGCTTAATTACCTGACTTTTCAGTCAAAAACCGCCCGCCGCGAATGTGCACTGCTGCGCCGGTTAACCCATGCTAAAGGCGAACACAGGCATGCCTTTCCCACACCCACAAAAAAGCCCGCCGAAGCGGGCTTTCTAACAAACAACAATCAGTCATCACGCCCCATGATGCCAAACAGCTGGAGCAGGCTAACGAACAGGTTGTAGATGGACACATACAGGCTGATGGTGGCCATGATGTAGTTCCGCTCACCACCGTGAATGATCGCGCTGGTCTGGAACAGGATGCACACCGACGAGAACAGCACGAAGCCGGCGCTGATCGCCAGTTGCAGGCCGCTGATCTGGAAGAAGAAGCTGGCCACGACCGCACCCAGCAGCACGAAGAAGCCGGCAGTGATGAAGCCACTGAGGAAGCTCATGTCCTTGCGGGTAATCAGTACATAAGCCGACAGACCACCGAACACCAGGGCAGTCATGGCAAATGCCGAGCTGACGACCTCGGCACCACCGGCCATGCCCAGGTAGCGGTTGAGTATTGGGCCGAGAATGAAGCCCATGAAGCCGGTGAGGGCGAAGGTGGAGACGAGGCCCCAGGCCGAATCACGCAGCTTGTTGGTCAGGAAGAACAGCCCGTAAAAGCCGATCAGCACCACGAACACGTTCGGATAGCCGACACGCATTTGCTGGGCAACGAAGGCCATGACGCCGCTGAAGGCGAGGGTGAGCGCCAGCAGACTGTACGTGTTGCGCAGGACCTTGCTGATCTCCTGCTGCTCGACCTGCTGGCCGTGATGTACGGCATAATCCTGTTCGCGCATGGCGACACTCCTTGGTAAACCTGTGGTTTCGAACGTTCAGATGCTGGGAGTCTACCAGAGCCATTGCAACCCGCGACACAGAGAGTTTGACAGCTTGTTTCATTACGGTATTATGGCGGCCGCAAACGAGCTGGAAGCGTGGCCGAGTGGTTTAAGGCAACGGTCTTGAAAACCGTCGATGGGCAACTATCCTAGAGTTCGAATCTCTACGCTTCCGCCACTATTTTTCATCAAAGCCCTGATTTTTCAGGGCTTTTTTGTGGCTGATGGTTTTTCGCCTCATGCTCATGCCAGCATCAGCGGCGTCGGCTGCTCCTGTGTATTAAGAGGGGCCGTCGAACCTGTCCTGGCCAGGGCATTTCAGCCCCGGCCAGCCCGGCAAAGCGGCCCAGTGCAGGCGCTGCTAGGTTGACGAACCCAGGTTGCCTGCAGGGGCTGCACGGCGCACGCTACATACGCCCCAGGTCAGCCCCAACACCGCCGCGATCACCGAGGCCGATAGCACGCCAAGTTTGGCTGCCCCCAGTGAGCCGGGGTCGACGAACGCCAGGTTGGCGATGAAGATCGACATGGTGAAACCGATACCGGCCAACAGGCCCACCAGCGTGATGCTGCGCCAGTTCACCCCGGCGGGAAGCGCGCACCAGCCCAGGCGTACCATCAACCAGCTGACGCTGATGATGCCCAAGGGCTTGCCTGCGACCAAAGCGACTATCACGGCGATCATGACCCATTGTGGGCCCGCCGCAGACAGGTCGACCCCAGCCAGGCTGACCCCGGCATTGGCCAGGGCAAACACTGGCATGATGCCGTAGGCTACCCAAGGGTGCAGCGTGCCTTGCATCCGCACCACCGGCGGCAGCAGTTCGCGCTGTGCCAGGCGCAGGCGTTTCAACGGGTCGATGAGTTCGCTGGCATCGCGCTCTGGTGCTTTGGCGCGGCCCAGCAACTCGTTGGTGAAGCGGCTAATGGCGTCCAGAGGGCGCTCACGCATCGGCATGGCGGCTACCGGGGTCATCAGCCCGAGCACAACGCCGGCGAGGGTCGGGTGGGCACCGGTCAACAGGATGCCTAGCCAAACGATCGCACCGGGCACGATATAGGCGTAGGCCGATCCCACACCAATCTTCTGCAGCGCGATTACCATCAGCAGGCCGATCGCCGCGACGCCGAAACCGCTGTAGTCGAGGCCACCCGAGTAGAAGACCGCGATGATCAGCACAGCGATAATGTCATCGATGATCGCCAGGGCAAGCAGAAACACACGTACGTTGGACGGAATCGACTTGCCCAGCAGGGCCAGTACGCCTACCGCAAAAGCGATATCGGTGGCCGTTGGCACTGCCCAACCCTGATGGTCGGCTGGCGAATGAACGATACCGAGGTAGAGAAGTGCCGGTGCGATTACCCCGCCGACAGCAGCGGCCATGGGCAGCATGGCCTGGCGCAGGCTGGCCAGGGCGCCCTCGTGGATTTCGCGGCGGATCTCCATGCCCACCACCAGGAAAAAGATGGTCATCAGCCCATCATTGACCCAGAAATGCAGGGACTGCGAATACACATACGAGCCCACGCCGAACGTTATCGGGGCATGCCACAGGGCCTCATAACTGTGTGCGGCAGGGGAATTTGCCCAGATCAGGGCGGCGACAGCGGCAACCAACAGGACGATGCCACTGACTGCTTCAATATGCAAAAAGCGTTGAAGGCTGGCCAAGGCGCGCTCGGCCACTTTCTGGGCGCGAGGCAAATCTGTTTTAGGCATAGGCGCAAGTACTCCCGCATGGCGGCCCGACCTGCGCTGTTCTTTAACCTGCCTCACTGCACCATGCAGCAGACACCCGGGCGCTAGTCTACCGAATAACCGCATTCAGATGAACCCGAATGCGGTTATCGATCATACGCCGCGGGGTTGCCTGTACAGCGGGCGTCTGCGCTCGATCACTGGATCAGTGGCACACCGCTGAGTTTCTGCAGTTCATCGAAGTCGATGTCTGCGCATATTTCGATCACTTTCAACCCATCAGCCGTAACTTCCAGCACTGCCAGGTCGGTGTAGATACGGCTGACGCAGCCAATACCGGTCAGCGGGTAGGTGCATTCAGGCACCAGCTTGCTTTCGCCTGTCTTGGTCAGGTGGTCCATCATCACGAACACCTGGCGCGCGCCGGTGGCCAGGTCCATCGCGCCGCCCACCGCCGGGATCGAACCCTCGGCGCCGGTGTGCCAGTTGGCCAGGTCGCCCTTGACCGAAACCTGGAAGGCACCCAGTACCGCGATGTCCAGGTGGCCACCGCGCATCATCGAGAACGAGTCGGCATGGTGGAAGAAAGCGCCACCGGTCAACAGCGTCACGTGCTGCTTGCCGGCATTGATCAGGTCATCGTCTTCTTCGCCCGGGGCCGGGCTAGGGCCCATGCCCAGCAGGCCGTTTTCGCTGTGCAGGAATACTTCCTTGTCACCCAGGTAATTGGCCACCAGGGTTGGTGCGCCGATGCCGAGGTTTACGTAGGCACCTTCCTGAATGTCTGCGGCCACGCGCTTGGCCATCTCGGTACGGGAGAGCTTTTTGGTGATGGTCATGGCAGGCCTCATTCAGCGGTGGCAAGCGAAGCAGCGCTGGTGCCGGTGACGGCGACGACGCGCTGGACGAAGATACCCGGGGTGATGATGTGTTCCGGGTCCAGTTCACCCAGTTCGACAACCTGGTCGACCTGGGCGATGGCCGTCTTGGCGGCCATGGCCATGATCGGGCCGAAGTTGCGCGCCGCCTTGCGGTAGACCAGGTTGCCCCAACGGTCGCCTTTGTGCGCCTTGATCAGCGCAAAGTCGGCGTGCAGCGGCATTTCCAGCACGTACATGCGGCCGTCGATTTCACGGGTTTCCTTGCCTTCGGCCAGCAGCGTGCCGTAGCCGGTCGGCGAGAAGAACGCACCAATGCCCGAGCCCGCTGCGCGGATACGCTCGGCCAGGTTGCCCTGAGGTACCACCTCCAGTTCGATCTTGCCGGCGCGGTACAGTTCGTCGAACACGTACGAGTCGGACTGGCGCGGGAACGAGCAGATCACCTTGCGCACGCAGCCGGCCATCAGCAAGGCTGCCAGGCCGATCTCGCCGTTACCGGCGTTGTTGCTGATGATGGTGAGGTCGCGGGCGCCGGTGGCGATCAGGCCATCGATCAGCTCGGACGGCATGCCGGCAGTGCCGAAGCCACCGACCATGATGGTCGATCCGTCGGTGATCCCTTCCACCGCGCTGGCGATGGACTCGTACGTTTTATTGATCAAGGCGAGCTCCTGGTTGTTCCTGGAGTTGGAGTTGTCGGGCTGGCCGGCGCCTTTAAAGCGGTGGGCCTGTCAGCATGTGCAATCGCTTGCTGACTTTGGCCATAGCGTGCCGCAAGACAGGGCTACAGTAGAGGGGGTTTGGCGGAATTCGTGCGATTATCGAACTGTTGTGCGATCTGCGAGCATCCCGAACGGCGGTGCAGTCCCGTGCGCTCAGGGGCTTGGCGCCTCACTTTGCACCTGAATGGTGCTACCCGCCACCCGAATGGTGTGTTTTTGCACCGTTAGCGGGCGGGATGCGGTGGTAGACCGTGATTCTACCCCGATGCCTCTATTGGCCTGCGACTTGCTATCAAATTGCCATTAGATGTCGCGTATGGTGAAGATAATGTCGCTTTCCAGTGCTTCCATGCAGTTGTCATCCCAAGAGAAGGGCTGGCTGCCCTGGTTTGGCAGAACCGGCAAGTTCAGCATGGGCTGGGCATGTCACTTGAACCGGGCAAATTATCCGCAAATCGAGCAAACCTTCGAGGCCATTGCCCAGACCCGCGTCCGTTTGCTGCAGGAGTGGGCGCACGAACAATGGGAGCACCTGGCCGAGCTGGCCGAGCAACTGGCCCCCGGCTTTGACCGGCTGGGCAGCGCGCAATTGCAGGACAAGCTGGCCCAGGCCGAGGACTTCTCCGAGCTGTTCGTCGTCGACCCCACTGGCAAGGTGCTTGCCTCGACCTGGCCGCAACGGGCAACAGCGCCAGTCGAGCACACCCGTGCGCTGGCGCAGGGGCTGAAGGCGCCATTTTTGCACGGCCCCTATTACGACCCGCTGACCTTGAGCATCGGCCCGTCCTCTTCGCGCTTTCACGATGAGGTAACCCTGATGTTCTACCAGCCTGTGAAGGTTACCGGCAACGTCGTGGGTTGCCTCTGTGGTCGCGTACCCAACGATGTGCTGGGCGATTTGATCCAGCGCGAGGCTGGGCATATTTACGCCGAATCGGGTGACAACTACCTGTTCATGGCGCAGTCGCGCTTCGACCCGACGATCCAGCCGGGTACGGCGTTGTCGCGCTCGCGTTTCGAGGATGCCACCTTCACCCACGGCGAGAACCTGAAAAACGGCGTTCACACGGCGTGGGGCACCGTGCAGGTGCAGCGCCATACCGAGCTGGAGCTGCGTTTCACCGACCCATCCACCCGCGAGCTGCACCCGGGGGTACGCGAAACCATCCGTTGCGGCGCCAATGTGTTCGTTACCTACCCCGGGTATTCCGACTACCGTCATGTGCCAGTGGTGGGCAAGGGCGTGACCTTCCAGCTGCCGGGCTCGCCGGACCGCTGGGGAATGATGTGCGAGGCAGACCTCGAGGAAGTCTACCGGCGCCGCTCGCTCAGTTATGGCTTGATGAAGCCCTACCTTGCGACGATGGTCGGCCTGTTCGGTTGCAACTACCTGGTGCAGCACTACGCGGGGCTGCCGCAGGGCCTGAACGAGGTGGTCGAAGCCTTGGCCATGCTCGCCGCCGCGGTGCTGTTCGGCATGCTCGGGCCGCGCCGTGTGGCGGCGCGCCTCAATGGCATGAGCAATGTGCTGCGGACCATCGCCGAGGGTGAGGGCAACCTGCGCCAGCGGTTGGATAACCACACGGTGGGCAACGATGAAAGCGGCGACATGGCCCGCTGGATCAACAGCTTCATCGACCGCCTGGATGCAGTGGTAGGGCAGGTGGTCAAGGCCAGCCACACGGTGGGCGTCACCAACCAGATGATGCTGGGCCGTAGCCAGGATGCCAGCGTCACTTCGGCTGACGTGGCCGAGGCCGTGCATCAGATGATGATCATCATGGAAGAGCAGTTGGGCGAATTGCAGCAGGCCTCGGTCAGCGCCGAGCAGATGAAGCAGGCCATGGACGAAGTGGTCACCCGCGCCCGCGAGCAGTTCCAGGCGGTGCAGGCCGGTACGCAGTCGATCCGCGACGTGGTGGCGCGCTCGTCCTCCAGTGTGCAACGCCTTGACAGCCGCATGGTCGAGATCGACAACATCACCGGGTTGATCAGTGACATTACCAACCAGACCAACCTGTTGGCGCTCAATGCTGCGATCGAGGCAGCGCGCGCTGGCGAGCACGGCCGTGGCTTTGCCGTGGTGGCCGACGAGGTGCGCAGCCTGGCGGCGCGAACGGCGCGGGCTGCCGATGACATACGCACCATGGTCGAGAGCCTGCAGGGTGAGACCCGTCAGGCCGTGAGTTTCATGGAGCGGGGCGTGCAGGACGTGGACAGCAGCCTGCGCCTGGCCGAGGACGCCTCGTCCGAAAACGTGCAACTGCACCAGGCGGTGGAGGGTATGTTCGCGATCATCCAGCAGCTCAACCGGCGCAGCCTGGAATATGGCAAGACCATCGAGCAGGTCAACCAGTCTTCCCACGAGATGCGCCAGACTGCGGTGGTGTTGCAGAGCAGTGCGCAGAAGGTGCGGGTGGATGCCGGCAAGTTGCAGAAGCTGGTCGGGCAGTTCGAGACCAGCGAAGAGGGCAAACGGGCGGCTGCCGCTTGAGTGCCGAAGCTGGCCAGGGCTGTTGTCAGCGCCGCAGTTCGGCAGCGAACTGGCCAGCCTGCAGGTGCACCTGTGCAGGCCCGCCCCAGAACGCGCCGTGGCGGACGATCACCCGTTCATGAATGGCAGCCGCCACCGCGGCCGCCGCATTGGGCGCCCTCAACAACACGAAGCTGGCCTCGTTACCTAGGTGCAGGCCGTAATCCTGCTTGCCCATGACCGCGGCACTGGCCTCAGTCGCCATCTGCAGCGCCACCCGCAGCTCTTCGTCGGTGTTGAACCCCGAGCGGTAACCGACCAGCATCGCCCGCTGCAGCATGTCGCCATTGCCATACGGCCACCAGGCATCCTGGATGTTGTCGTTGCCGGTGAACACCTGCACACCCCCGGCGCGCAAGCGCAGCACTGGCGGAAAGGCCCGGTCGCCCGGGGCATTGGTCATGATCGAGATACCTGCGCCCGCCAACGCCTCGGCGGTGTGGTCGACCACCGCGTCGGTGACGTCGCCCAGGCCGTAGGCGTGGCTGACCGCAACCAGGCCTTGCATGCCCAGGGCCTGGGTGCGCGCGGCAATGCGCTGAAGTTGGGCGATGCAGATATCGCCGGGTTCATGCAGGTGGATATCGACTTTAACGCCATGCCGCTCAGCGATGCCGAAGACGATATCCAGCTGGGCGTCAGCGTCGCCGTCCAAGGTGGTGGGGTCGATGCCGCCAACCACCTGAGCCCCTTCGCCGATAGCGGCCTCCATGACCTGGGCGGTGCCAGGGCAGGTGACCACGCCGGCCTGGGGGAAGGCCACCAGCTCGATGTCGAGCAGGTGTTTCCAGTTGTCCCGGGCTTCGAGCATGGCGTGCAGGTGACTCAGGCCGGTGGTGGCGTCCACGTCCACATGGCAACGCATGGCAAAGGTGCCGTACGCAGCTGCCTGACGCATCAGCGCGTCGGCGCGCTCGATGATGGGCGGTGCGCTCGCCAGCTCACGTTTTTCCACGGCCAGGCGCTCGCGCAGGCTGGCGACAGGTTGGTGCGGGCGCCAGCGATCACCCACGAAGCTCTTGTCCAGGTGAATGTGGCCATCAACGAAACCCGGCAATACCAGCAAGCCTTCCAGGTCGATCGTTTCGCGGGCCGGGGTGCTGGCGCGCTGCGCGTCAATGTGGCTGATGCGGCCGTTGCTGACAGCAATGTGCAGGGGCAGGCCATCGGCATCGATGGCATTGATGAACTCACGGTCGTTCATGGAACTGGCCTTTTCTACTGGGGCTTGGTGGCTTGCCACGGTAAGGCGGATGAGCGCTTGCCTCCAATTAATTATCAGGATCAAGGCCAGTGGAATTGTGGATGCGGGGCAGCGTCAGCCGGCCGCAGGGGATCGTTGTGCGGGCCCCCAGGCGGCGCTTTTCAGCCCGGCAGGCTTCACCGGCTGGGGGCACCGCGTGGGTATTCTTACTGCAAGGTTTTTGGTTTGAGGTCATCTGGCAACTGCTGCAGAGCCGCCTCCAGTTGCGCGACAGACTGGGCAAGTTGATCAGCTTCCTGGTGTTTGCCCGCACTTCTCAGGCGGTCCCGCTCAATGCGCAGGTTCAGCAGGTTTTTCTGCAGTTTCAGGGCTGAAGCGTTGAAAGGGTCCATGGGCTTCTCACACTGTGGGCTTCCGTGCCGTTGTAGGAAACATGGACCGTAGCAGCTCGAATTACCTCTAGAAACTGATGTTTCATACAAGAAAATCTGGTGTTCGCGGTATTTCCTACATTGAGCGGTAAAGTTTCCTACAAGATGCATTTCTGTATATGTCGCCACGTGCCGTCTGGCATCCAGTATCCGCTGGGTTGGGCCGGTTCTCCCTCGGCAGGCCCACTGCGCAGGGCTCGATCAGCTTTGGAAATGTTATGTTGCACTTACCTTGCACACCCAGCAGGTGCCGGGCCTTCAGCGACCTGCGCGGGACCTACCCAGAGCCGGTGCAACTTCTGCAAAACAGGGGCTGTCACAATGCTCTGCATGCCGCAGGAAACACCGTGGCATTTGGTATGTATCATTGCCGTTGTCGCCCCATACATGCGCCGATGACGGGCGGTATCTGCCGCCTGAGCCTGGCGCGAAGGTTTTCCGGCCAAGGAGAGGCCCATGCACTACGTTGTGATCGAATCCCACCGCAGTGAGTACCCGCGGCCTATCCGCTTTGCCAAAGGCACTTTGCTGGAGATTGGCCCGCGCTATGAAGGCGAGCCTGGCTGGCAGGACTGGTATTTGTGCAGTTGCACCGGCCAGGAGCCCGGCTGGGTGCCCGCGCAGCTGATTGAACGGCTCAGCGTTTGCCAGGGGCGGGCGCTCGATCATTACTGTGCGCACGAACTGGACGCCGACCCGGGGCAACTGGTGGAGATGGTGCGGCCGCTCAATGGGTGGCTGTGGTGTCGGCGCCATGGCAACGGCGAGCTGGGCTGGTTACCGGCAGAGAAGCTTCAGCAATTGGGCTGAGGGGCGCCCCAACGCTGCCACGTGCCGTGCGCTGCATCTGATACGCTTTTTTTGCGCCAACCTGAATCTGTAACCGTATCAGCCCAGGCCCGACAATACGCCCATTCCCGCTTCACAACTGTCGAGGTTCCAATGGGCAAGCTGGCGCTGTTCCTGGGGGGTTTTCTGCTACTCACTATTCTGATCGGTCTACTTGGCACCATTCCGCCAAGCTGAGGGTGATCGGTTTTTTCTGCGCGGCCCGTCTACTTCAAGCTCGGGCCCAATTTCCTGGCAAATGGCCACTATTCTCTTCGTCAGCATCGCTGGACCAGCGGTCGCTGCATGGCATTCTCAAGCATTAATACCTCGTGTAGTCTCCCGCCGCCGCTCATTCGGGTCGGCCTTTTCCGCTGGGAGTCGACACATTAATGGAATGCAAGAAAGGCGCCTGCGCCGCCCTGGAGTGGCGTAGCCGTTTCCTCGCCGAGGGCACGTTGGATGAGCAGGGTTACGAGCAGGCGCTGCGTAATGCACAAGCGCTGGAGCAGGCTGGGGATATCAGCATGTCAGAGTGGATCGAGCTGGTAAAGCTGGCCAATGCGGCATTGCTGGGTGTGGGATAAGTCATTCTTTGCGTTGGGAAATCTGTCCACAAAAAACGTGGGTAGGTCTGTGGATAAAGTGCTGTAAGCCATGCCGGTGGCGGGCTCTGTTAAATTGAGCAGAAATTGAACAGCCTTTTCGAAGGGCTGTTCATGGCGCCCGGCCGGCCTGGCGCAGGGCTATCAGCAAGTCGCGCACCCGGGCGGGCAGATCGCCAGCCGGGTATACCGCGTGCATCTGCGGGTCCTGGCCAGTGCTGGAGGTCAGGCGGTATGGCGCGCATACCCGCACCAGGCGCCCGGCCTTGACCTGCGCCTCGCCTACCCAGGCTGCCAGGCGCGCGATACCGGCACCCGCCAGGGCGCCGTGGTACACCGCAGTGCCCGAGGCCAGGCGCAACCGCGGCCTGGGCCGCACGCTGGTGATCTGGCCATCGCGGCAAAAGTGCCAGGCTTTGAGGATGCGCGGTGCGGTATGCAGGATCAGCGAGTGGCCTTCCAGCTGTTCGGGATGCGCCGGCGTACCGGCCAAGGCCAGGTACGCCGGGCTCGCATACAAGTGCCGCTGGTAGGGCCAAAGCGGATAGCCGATCAGTTCGCTGGACTGCGGGAAGGCGCCGCGTACTGCGAAATCCAACTTGCCCAGCAGTGGGTCGAGCGCTTCGTCGCTGTACTGCACATCCAGCGTGACTTGGGGGTGGCGACGGGAAAAATCCGCGAGCACCTGGGGCAACAGGTGTTCGGCCAACAGTTGCGGCACGGCGAAGCGGATCCAGCCTTGTGCGTTCCCGCTGAGCGCAGCCAGTTCGTCGGCTGCATCGCGTTGCACATCCAGCAAGCGCTCGGCGTGCGGCAGCAAGCGTTCGCCCGCTGCGGTCAGGGTGACCGCATTGGCGTTGCGGTTCAGCAACTTGCTCCCGGCGTTGTCTTCCAGGGTTTGCACCGCGCGTGTAACCGCGCTGGGCGAACGCCCTAACGCCCGGGCCGCGGCGACAAAGCTGCGCTTGTGCGCGACGCTGACGAACGCCTGAATTTCCCGCAGCATGTCCAATGCCATGCCCTGCTCCTTGTTGCAGTTTTCGCAATATGGCATTTCAACACAGCCACGCCCTTTTGGTTAGCCTTGCACCTGTACCCACTGCCTGGAACCGCGTCATGATGGATATCGCTGTACTTTCTGTATTCGCCTTCGCCGCCGGCCTGATCGATGCGGCCGTGGGCGGCGGCGGCTTGATCCAGATTCCCGCGTTGTTCAACGTGCTACCCACCGCGCAACCGGCGGCATTGCTAGGCAGCAACAAGCTGGCTTCGGTGTGTGGCACGGCCTTCGCAGCGCGTTCGTTCATCCGCAAGGTCACGTTGGACTGGGGCTTGATCGTGCCCGCGGCGGTCAGCGCCTTTGTCATGTCGTTCGCCGGTGCTGCCACGGTGTCGCTGCTGCCGCCGGGGGTAATGCGCCCGGCGGTGTTGGTGCTGATCGTGCTGATGGCGGTGTATACGTTCTGCAAGAAAGACTTCGGCACCCTGCACAAACCGGCCCGGATCGGCCGCAAGGAGCAATGCCTGGCAGTGCTGATCGGTGGGGCGATCGGTTTCTACGATGGCCTGTTCGGCCCTGGCACAGGCAGCTTCCTGATCTTCCTGTTCATCCGCTTCTTCGCCTTGGATTTCCTGCATGCATCGGCCTCGGCCAAGGTCGTGAACATCGCCACCAACCTGGCGGCGCTGGTGTTTTTCGTGCCGTCGGGCAACGTGCTGTACGCCATTGCCCTGCCCATGGCCCTGTGCAATATCCTTGGCGCGTTGACCGGCACCTGGCTGGCCGTGCGCAAGGGCGCGGGCTTCGTTCGCGGGCTGTTCCTGGTGCTGTTGTGCGTGCTGATCGCCAAGCTGTCGTGGGATGTGTTCGTCGGCTGACTCACACCACCTGGCGCTGCGGGTCGGCATGCTCCACACAGTTGCGGCCGTGGGCCTTGGCCCGGTACAGTGCCTGGTCGGCGCTGGCCAGCAGCAGGTCCAGGCTGGGTGACGGCATGTGCGCTTCGCAGCCGGCCACGCCAATGCTGACCGTAATTTGCAGGCATTTGTCGTCCTGGACCACGTGCAGGTCCTGCACGGCACGACGCAGCCGTTCGGCGGTGAACGTGGCCCGCTCGGGCGCAAGGCCTGGCATCACCACAACGAACTCCTCGCCGCCCAGGCGGGCAAACAGTTCATTGTTGTGCAACTGGTCTTGCAGGGCGCCGGCGAACTGGCGCAACACCTGGTCGCCCACGGCATGGCCATGGGCGTCGTTGATCGACTTGAAATGGTCGATATCCAGCATCATCAGGGTCAGTGGCAGTGCCTGGGCGTGTTGCCGGCTGTCCAGCAGCGCGTTGGCGCGGCGGGTGAAGGCGCTGCGGGAGAGCGCGCCGGTGAGGTGGTCGATGGTAGCCTGGTGGGCCAAGCGGGCCATAAGGCTGCGGTTGGCCTGGCTGACGCAGGCCACCACCAGCGGCCCGAGCACCAGCATGGCAATGCCCAGGCGCGCGGACAACAGTGTCGTCACCCCCGGCGCACTTTGCGGCACGCTGAAATGCATGAGGTTTTGTGCCACGGCCACGATCAGCGTACTCCCAGCGGTAAGCGCCAGCAGCGACACCAGAAACGGCGAGTAGGTCCAGGCACACCACAGCAGTGCGGCGATGGGGAAGGCGATGGCGCCAGGGCCGCCGAAGGCAATGCTGAACGCCAGTGAGGCCAGCAGCCCCAGCAGTGGTGCCAGCCGTACAGGCTGCGCGCCACCGCGTATAAGGGCTCGCATCGAGGGTGCAGTGAGCAGTACGGGCAGGATCAGCACACTGGTCGAGAACTGTTCGCTGAACCACGCCCGCCAAGTGGCGCCAAGGGACTGTTCAAACCAGGGCGCGGCCATGGCTGCTGCCATGCTGGCCGCGACCACGGCGCCGGCGGCACAGGCGGCGAACACGCTGAGTACACCCTGGGGGGTGCGCAAGCGCCGGTGCACACGGGGCAGGCGCGACAGTAGCAGCCAGAGAGTGACCACGACACCTAGATTGCACAGGTTGAACCACAGTGCGGGCAGCCAGGCGCTGCCGCACAGCAGGTCGGCGCCGACCATGGCCAGCCACACCAGGCTGAAGCCGGCCAGCGTGGCTTGGCGCGGGTGCCGCAGCAACACGCCGGCCAGTACCGCATTCACAGGCCAGAACAATGACAGGGATTCGATCGGGCGCGCAAGAATGCCGCCCAAGGTAAGGCCGAAGGTCAGGCATAGCAGAGCAACGTAGGGCAACAGGCGCGATGGGGCTGGGAAAACCATGGGCTCGACCGGCAAGCGGAGACGAAATCCAGGACAACGCCTTGTAGCACCTGGGACTTTGCTCGGCAGTGTGTTTCGTCATGGCAGTTGATGTCAATCTGCCGCGGCCGGTCGTAATAATGCCAAATTGCCGCTACTGCTTGGCAGTTTTTACTGCAGGCCGAAGAACCACGGCACCATCAGCACGGTGACCAGCATCACCAGCACGGTGAACGGCACACCGATCTTGACGAAATCGGCGAAGCGGTATTGGCCCGGGCCCAGCACCAACGTGTTGACCGGCGAAGACACCGGCGTCATGAACGCCGCCGATGCAGCCAGCGCCACGGTCATGGCAAACGGGTAGGGCGACATGCCCAGCTGCGCCGCCGTGCTGACCGCAACGGGTGCCATCAGCACGGCCGTGGCGGTGTTGGAGATGAACAGGCCGATCACCGCGGTAACCGCAAACAGGCAGGCCAGAATGGCACTGGGGCCGGCTCCGCCCAGCACGCTGACCAGGCCGCCCACGGCCAGGTCGATGCCGCCGGTTTTCTGCAGTGCCTGGGCAAATGGCAGCATGCCCACGATCAGCACCAGGCTTTGCCAGTGGATGGCGCGGTAGGCGCTGTTCATGTCGATGCAACGGCCTGCGCCCATCAGCAGGCAGCCGATCAGCGCGGCGATGACATTGGGTACCACGCCGCTGACCATCAGCCCCACCATGACTGCCAGGCTCAGCAACGCCTGCGGTGCGCGAGTGCGGGCTGGTGCTACCTGGTCGATCTCTGCAGGCAGGCTCAGTACCAGGAAGTCCTTGGGTTTGCCCTGCAGCAGGCGCACAGCCTTCCACGGGCCGACCACCAGCAGGGTGTCGCCAAGGCGCAGCTTTTCTTCTACCAACTGGTCTTCAATCGCCGCTTGCTCGCGGCGCAGGCCGACCACGTTGAGGTCATAGCGGGTACGAAACGCCAGTTCAAGGATGCTTTTACCGATCAGCTGCGAGCCAGGCGGCAGCGACACCTCGGCCATGCCCAGTTCCTGGGATTGGTCGATGAAATAAGCCGCCTTGAAGTGCATGGGCTCCAGTTGCATGGTCTGGCACAGGCTACGCAGGTTGTCATGGTTGGCGAACAGGTCGAGCAGCAGCACGTCGCCCTGGTGCAGCACCGTGTTGGAATCGGCGGTGATGACCCGGGTGGTGAACTTGTGCTGGCGCTCGATACCGATCACGTTGGCGCCATGCCGCGTACGCAGTTTCAGTTCGCCAAGGGTATGGCCGATCAGCGGCGAGTGTGGGCGAATAAGCAGGCGCCGCTCGCGCCCGTTGAGCTTGTAGTCCAGTACCAGGTCCAGCAGGGTGCGGCGGCTTTCCACGCGGCCGTCCTTGCGCACTTCGCCATTGAGCCAGTTGCGGGTCAGTAGCATGTAGCCGACACCCAGCACCAGCACCACCAGGCCGAAGGGGGTGAAACTGAAGAAGCTGAAGCCGGCGTGGCCATGGCGTACCAGCTCGCTGTGCACCACTACGTTGGGTGGCGTGGCGACCAGGCTGAGCATGCCGCTGATCAGGCCGGCGAAGGCCAGCGGCATCATCAGGCGGCTGGGCGAGAGCTGCAGGCGCGAGGCAATGCTCAGCACCACCGGGATGAAAATGGCGACCACGCCTGTGGAACTCATGATAGAGCCCAGGCCGGCTACCGCCACCATCAGCAGCACCAGCAGGCGCGCCTCGCTGTTGCCGGCCCGCTCGCTCATCCACTCGCCAATGCGGTAGGCAATGCCGGTGCGGACCAAGCCCTCGCCGATCACGAACAAGGCGGCGATCAGCACCACATTGGGGTCGCTGAAGCCGGCCAGTGCCTGCTCCACGCTGAGGATGCCCAGCAGCGGCAGGGCAAGGATCACCATCAGCGCAACCACGTCCATGCGTGGGCGGTTGATGACGAACAGGACAATGACGATGGCCAGCAGGCCAAGCACCCAAAGCAACTCTTGGTTCATGGGGAGGGGGTGTTCCTTCACACAGGGGCACGTTAGACAGTAGCAGCCAGTGTGCCACCTTGCGGTGAAGGGGGTGTTGATGTACTGCAGGGTTCAAGGCCGCTGCTGCCGATCGGCGTCAGCGGCCCCGTCCAGCTCGGCTGGTCAGTGACGGTGCCGGCGGTGCTTCTTGCCGCCACGGTCGTCGTCGCCCAGATGGTTGCCCAAGGCGCCCCCGGCGGCGCCACCCAGGCCTGCGCCTACAGTCGAGCCGGTCTGCCCGCCAACTGCACCGCCCAGCAATGAGCCGCCCGCCGAGCCCAGGCCGCCGCCCAGCGCCGCTTCGGTACGGTTGCCCTTGCGAGCCCCTACCGCACTGCCTGCTGCGCCGCCAACGCCCGCACCAATGGCTGCGCCGGTCTTGCCGCCCAGTTGCTGACCAACCACATTACCCAATACGCCACCCAGGCCACCGCCGATGGCGGCAGTACCATCACCGGCGAAAGCGCCTTGGCACAGCAGCAGGCCAAGGGCAACGGAAGGCAGAGTCAGACGCATGATATGAACCTCGAAAATTTCACCAGGTTAAGGTGCCGCCTGAACGGCGGCGAGCCGGGGCTGTAGCCGCTTCAGCGTTAGTAGCGGTCGCCGCGGTATTGACGGTCGTCATCGTCGCGGTCATGCCGGTGGTGGCGATGGTCACGGTCGCGATCACGCCAGCCATCGTCGTCATGGTAGCGATGGCTGTGGCAACCTGCAGTCAGCAGTACAACAGCAACCAGCGAAAGGCTTGCAAGACGGTTTGTCACGAGATAGGTCCTTGATCCACAAAGGTTTACCGCACACTTTCTGAGACCCGGATCGATCCATTTGGTTTCCTGGGCGGGCAAAAATTTGTGCTATCCACGATCCTCCACGTGCTTCTCGGTTGCTGTTCTGTCCCGTACGGTCATGGCCGGGCGCCCGTGGCGGCTCTAGACTGCACGGTAAGCCGCAGCCAAGACGGCATTCTGCCACTCAGTGAATCATGATGATCGCGCATACCCCTACCTTGTTCGCCGCTGTTGCTTTGGTTGCCACCATCCTGGCGTTCTGCCTGTTGCTGGTCGGGCACGGCAACCGCCGCGACAACCTGATGCTCACCGGTTGCGGGTTGCTGGTGCACGCGCTGGCTTACGTCTGCTACACCCTTTACGCCCAGGCCCCCCTGTGGCTCAGCTACGGGCTGGGCAACAGCCTGCTTTCGCTGGCGCTGGCCTTCTATACGGCCAGCTTGTTCCGTGTGCGCGAGCGGGTAGTGCCCTGGCGGGTCATTTTCATCATCCCGGCGTTCATGCTGGTGGGGTTGATGCTGCTGCTCGATACCCTGGAGCCGCGCATGTTGCTGGCGACCCTGGTGCTGATGTTGCAATGTGCGCTGATCCTTTATTGGGCATGGCGCCATGGCGAACGACCGGGCAAAGCGCACCTGCTGCTGGAGATCGGTGCGCTGATCAGCCTGGTGGGCCTGGGCATGCGGGTGGTTGCGGTGGCCAATGGCACGGCTGTGGAAATGCGCTATGACACCAGCAACCTGAAACAGAGCATCTCGGTAGCCATTGGCACCGTGACGGTAATGATGTATTCGATCGGGCTGGTGCTGATGGCCAAGGAGCGCAGTGAATCGCGCCTGCAGCACCTGGCCTTGCATGATGTGCTCACCGGTACCCTCAACCGTCGGGCGATTCTCGAGCGCTTTGCCAGCGAACTGGACCGCGCACGCGGGCAGCAGGCGAGCCTTGCGGTGGCGATGATCGATATCGACCATTTCAAGCGCATCAACGACTTGTATGGGCACTTGGCCGGTGACGAAGTGTTGTGCCATTGCGTACGCCAGTTGCAGCAACGCCTGCGCCAGGGCGATAGCCTCGGGCGTTACGGTGGAGAGGAGTTTCTGTTGCTGCTGCCTGCTACCGACCGCGCCGGGGCGCTGACTGCCGTGCAAGGGCTGCGCGAGGCCATTGCGCGCAGCCCGGCCCGGTTTGCCGGTGACCACATCGAGCTACGTTTCAGCGTTGGCCTGTGGTGCGGTGTGCCGGGGAGCAAAGACAGCACCGCCAGCCTGCTGGCGCAGGCCGATGCGGCGCTTTACCAGGCCAAGGCCGCCGGGCGCGACACCGTGCACATGGTGGCGCTGGACGCAGCGGGTTGAATCAGGACGCAGGCTGAATGGCCAGCACCACGCCGTTGGTAATCTGTATCAGCACATAGTGATCGCCCATGCGCACCCAGTGGCTTTCCTTCTCAGGCTGTGGCAGGCCCTTGGCTTTCCAGTTCTTGATGGCTTCCTCGTCACGCTTGTACTGGTCTGGCGCTTTGTCACCGACCTTCAGCTCGCGGTTGTGGGTTTCCGGGGCGGTGACGCTTTCTTCGCTCGAGGGGGCAGCGGTGGCAGCCAATGGCAGGCAGGGCAGGGCGGCGAACAGTAGATAGTGCAGTTTCATGGCAATGTCCTTATGACGGCTTGTATTGTCTGCGACAGCGGAATACGCGTGACAATTCACTCGCGCTGCGTGCCAATGCTAGAGTCGCTTCTTTTTCAAACCCCCGAGGATGGAACATGCGTGCGATTCTGCCGATGGCTGCGGCGCTGATGCTGGTTGGTTGTGCTGCTGCGACCATGGACACTGCCCGCGGCGGCAAGCCGACGGCGCAGCTCGACTCGCGGAAGGCGCCAGAGCTGGTGGCCCAGTGCATTCAGTACAGCTGGCAGGAAGAGAGGGTGTTCGGTGACGATGCCAGTGGCTACCTGCAACCGCGCAAGCAGGGTGGGTTGACGGTATATACCCGTGAAGCCGAAGCGTTCGTGGACGTGTACCCGCAGGCCGGTGGCACGCGGGTCGACTACTACGCGCAGAAGCACGACGGCGTGGCGCTGCAGCGCCGGGCAGCGGCAGCGACCTGCTTGTAAGGGTATTTGGCTACCCTTTGGCGGACAGAGACAGCTGGTTTACATTTTTTTGCAAGGTAGTTCTGTCGGCCAGTGAGTGCGGCGTCTAGCATCAATTGCTCGCATTCAAGGAAGACACCATGGACCATTCCCTGCAACTCAACCGTGCCAGTTGGGATGAACGCGCCCCGCTGCATGCTGCCTCGAAGGACTACGCAATCGAACAGCTCGTCCGCGACCGCGACCGGCTGTCCGACACCGTGCGTTTTGATTTGCCATTGTTGGGCGATATCGACGGCCTTGATGTGATCCACCTGCAGTGCCACATCGGCACCGACACCCTCTCCCTGGCCCGCCTTGGCGCACAGGTGTGCGGGTTGGACTATTCTGCCGCTTCGTTGGCCGAGGCCAGGGTGTTGGCAGCACGCTGCAGAACGTCTATCGAGTATGTCGAGTCTGATGTTTACGCGGCTGACAAGGCGCTGCCAGGGCGCACCTTCGATCTGGTTTACACCGGTATTGGCGCGCTCTGCTGGCTGCCTCGCATCGAGCCCTGGGCCCGTACCGTCGCGGCCTTGCTGAAACCGGGCGGGCGGCTGTTCCTGCGCGATGGCCACCCCATGCTGATGGCTGTCAACGAGGACCACCAGGACCGCTTGCAGCTCGAATACCCCTATTTCGAGCAGCAGGAGCCAACGGTGTGGCATAGCGACCAGACTTACGTCGAAGCCGATCAGCGGCTGGCTCACAGCGAAACCCACGAATGGAACCACGGTCTTGGCGAGGTGATCAGTGCCTTGCTGAGCCACGGCCTGCACCTGACCACGCTGGTCGAGCACCAGAGCATTCCCTGGGAGGCGCTGCCAGGGCAGATGATCAAGGGCGACGACGGCGAGTATCGCCTTCGCGAACAGCCCGCACGCCTGCCCCTGAGCTATACCCTGGTGGCGGTCAAAACCTGATCAGGACAGAAAACCACCGTCGACGTTCAGCGCGGTGCCGGTGGTATAGCTGGAGGCATCGCTGGCCAGGTAGAGCACCGCGCCGGCCATCTCCTTGGGGTCGGCCACGCGTTTGAGGGGGATCTGCTGCAAGGCCGTGTTGAGAATGGCATCGTTCTTCACCAGCGCCGAGGCGAACTTGGTGTCCGTGAGGCCCGGCAGCAGGGCGTTGCAGCGGATACCGAACTGGGCGCATTCCTTGGCGAACACTTTGGTCATGTTGATGACCGCTGCCTTGGTTACCGAATAGATACCCTGAAACAGGCCTGGCGAAACCCCGTTGATCGAGGCCACGTTGATGATGCTGCCGCCGCCATGTTCGCGCATCAGCTTGCCGGCCTCGACCGACATGAAGAAGTAACCGCGGATGTTGACGTCCACGGTTTTCTGAAAGGCGCCCGCGTCGGTGTCCAGCACGTTGCAGAATTGCGGGTTGGTGGCGGCGTTGTTGACCAGCACGTCCAGGCGCCCGAACTGCTCGCGGATGCCGGCAAACACGTGCTGGATCTGCTCCAGTTCACCGATGTGGCAGGCCACCGCCGTAGCCTTGCCACCTGCAGCGGTGATGGCGTCCGCCACTTGCTGGCAGCCCTCCAGCTTGCGGCTGGAAACGATCACGTGGGCGCCTTGCTGCGCCAGCAAGTGCGCAATGGCCTCGCCAATGCCACGGCTAGCGCCGGAAACGAAGGCAATCTTGCCATCGAGGTCGAACAGGTGGGTCTTGGGCATGCTGTTTTCCTTGTGATCCGTGGTGGGCGGGGCTCAAAGGCTGGACTTGGCGATGACCTGCAGGGTCATCTGTTCCAGCAAGCGGTTCATGTGGATGAACTGGGCGAAGCGCTTGTCCTGGGTCTGGCCGTGGTAGTAGCGGTAGTAGATCTGCTGGACGATGCCGGCCAGGCGGAACAGGCCGTAGCAGTAGTAGAAATCGAAGTTTTCCAGGCGAATTCCGGCCCGCTCGGCATAGTAGTCAACGAACTGCCGACGGCTGAGCATCCCTGGTGCATTGCTGGGTTGGCGGCGCATGAGTTGCACTGGGGCCGGGTCACCGGCTTCGATCCAGTAGGCGAGGCTGTTGCCCAGGTCCATCAAAGGGTCACCCAGGGTGGCCATTTCCCAGTCCAGTACGCCGATGATGCGCATAGGGTTGTCCGCGTCGAGGATCACGTTGTCGAAGCGGTAATCGTTGTGCACGATGCCGGGCCGCGGGTGGTCGGCGGGCATTTTTTCGTGCAGCCAGGCGGTCACGTGTTGCCAGTGCGGCGCATCCGGTGTCAGGGCCTTCTCGTAACGGTTGGTCCAGCCTTCTACCTGGCGCTGCACGTAGCCTTCCGGCTTGCCCAGGTCGGCCAGGCCGCAGGCGCTGTAGTCCACCTGGTGCAGTTCGACCAGCCGATCGATGAAGCTTTTGCACAAGGTTTCGGTGCGCTCGGCATCCAGCTTGAGTTCAGCCGGAATGTCCGAGCGCAGGATGACGCCCTTGACCCGTTCCATCACATAGAATTCGCTGCCGATCAGGCTGGTGTCGGTGCAGTGTACGTAGGCCTTTGGGCAGTATGGGAAGCCGCTGTTCAGTTGGTTGAGGATGCGGAACTCGCGGCCCATGTCGTGGGCGGACTTGGCCTTCTGGCCGAACGGCGGGCGGCGCAGCACCAGGTCGCGACCAGGGTAGCTGACCAGGTAGGTGAGGTTCGAAGCGCCGCCCGGAAACTGGCTGATGCTGGGCTGGCCATCAAGGCCGGCGATGTTGGCCTTCAGATAAGGATCGATGACGCCCGCGTCGAGCTCTTCGCCGGGGCGTGCCTGGGTGGACTGGTCGGTGAGCGTCATGCGTTTTCCTTATTCTCGATCGCAGGAACTATTGGCTAATCTAATGGCCTGCCCGTTATGGAACAAGCGTCCCAGGTGCGTAATAGGTGGGGGTGTTGCTGTACGATCAGCTGCCTTGATGCAGTCATTGATGGGTTGGGCAGGCAAAAAAAAACCGAAGCCGGTCAGGCTTCGGTTTTCGATCATGCGCTGTTCCCCGCCTTCAGGATGGGAACAGTTCGCTCAACTTCATCGACAACATCATGTCGCCTTCTACGCGCAGCTTGCCGCCCATGAAGGCCTGCATGCCGTCGGTTTCGCCACTGACGATGCCCTTCAGGGTTTCGCTGTCCATCACCAGGGTGCAGTTGGCATCCGGGTTTTCACCTTCCTGCAGTTCGCAGGTGCCGTCCTTGACGATCAGTGCGTAGTGCTTGTCTTCATCGGTGATGTTGAAGCCGAACACCAGGTCCAGGCCGGCGGCAGCGGATGGGTTGAACTTCTCTTGCATCTTTTTGACGGCATCAGCTACGGAGGTCATGGCGCATTCCTTATTGAGTGATTTACACGTCCCCGCAGGGACATAACTAGCCGGATCTATCGGTAAGTGACAAGCTCCGGCGCCCTCAACAGCTGCACATGGGCCTGGCTGTTGAAGGAAGCCAACGCCACGTCGCGGCCGCGAAACTTCAGCTGGCTGAGCGACGTGTTGATGATCTGCCAGTTCAGCGCGAACGCCTGGCTGGGGGTGATACGGGTCACCAGGTGGAGCAGGGCAGCAATGGTGCCCCCCGAGGTGAAGATAGCGATGTTGTCGCCGCTGCCGGCTGCATCCAGCACGCGTTGCAGGCCGGCGTGCACACGGCCGGTGAAGGCCTGCCAGGTTTCCAGGTCATCGTCGCCGTGCTCGCCATCGTGCCAGCGCTGCACCATCAGTGCGAACAGGCGCTGGAACTCGCTGCGGTGCTCGGCACCGTTGCGCAGCACCTGCAGCGCATCGGGCTCTGCCGGCAGCAGCCCAGGCAGCATGGCCCGGATAACACCGTCGGCATCGAACTCGTTGAATGCCACGTCGGTCTCTACAGCGGGTACCGGGCAACCCGTGGCGTGCAAGGCCTGCAGCGCCAGGCGCGCGGTGTCCTGCTGGCGGCGCAGGTCCCCAGCTACGCAGCGGTCCAGCCGCACGCCGAGTCGGGCCAGGTGTTCGCCCAGCGCCAGGCTCTGACGTTCGCCCACTGGCGAAAGTACGTCGTAGTCAGCGGCACCGAAAGAGGCTTGGCCGTGTCGGATCAGGTAAAGGTTGCCCACGGAAGGTTCCGGCCTGTAGGAGGTTGCTGCGAGGTTAGGACGCGGCACAGAGGCTGTCAACGAAAAACATACAAGCGTTTGAAAAGGTTGTTTGAAAGATGTTGCCAGCGTTTGCGTACGCTGGCAGCACGCCAGATGCACCGGTATGCTTGCAACAGTTACGCGCCGTGATGGCGCTGGTATTTAAGGAGTCAACGTGGAGTTTCTTGCCGAATACGCAAGCTTTCTCGCCAAAACCGCCACCCTGGTCATCGCCATTCTGGTGGTTTTATCGGCCATCGCCGGGCTGCGTGGCAAAGGGCGGCGCAAATCGGGTGGGCAGTTGCAGGTCACCCGTCTGAACGAGTTCTACAAGGACCTGCGCGAGCGCCTGGAATCCGGTTTGCTCGACAAGGCCCAGCTAAAGGCGCTGCGCAAGCAGCAGGCCAAGGCGGAGAAACAACAGAAGAAGGGCAAAGGCAAGGCTGACGAGCAGGGCCGCGTGTTCGTCCTGGACTTCGATGGCGACATCAAGGCCTCGGCCACTGAAAGCCTGCGCAATGAAATCACTGCCCTGCTGACCCTCGCTACCGCACGCGATGAAGTGGTACTGCGCCTGGAAAGCGGCGGTGGTCTGGTGCACAGCTACGGCCTGGCCGCCTCCCAGCTGGCGCGCATTCGCCAGGCAGGCATCCCGCTGACCGTGTGCATCGACAAGGTGGCTGCCAGCGGTGGTTACATGATGGCCTGTATCGGCGACAAGATCGTCAGTGCGCCATTCGCCGTACTGGGTTCGATCGGCGTGGTGGCGCAACTGCCCAACGTCAATCGCTTGCTGAAGAAACACGACATCGATTTCGAGGTGCTGACCGCTGGCGAATACAAGCGCACGTTGACCGTATTCGGCGAAAACACCGAGAAAGGCCGGGAGAAGTTCCAGGAAGACCTCGACATCACCCACCAGTTGTTCAAGGACTTCGTTGCCCGCTATCGCCCGCAATTGCACATTGACGAAGTGGCTACCGGTGAAGTGTGGCTAGGTGTGGCGGCCCTCAACCGCCAGTTGGTGGATACCTTGCAGACCAGCGACGAGTACCTGAGCGAACGTGCCCGCAACGCCAACCTGTTCCACCTGCACTATGCCGAGCGTAAAAGCCTGCAGGAGCGAATCGGCGTGGCAGCCAGTGGCGCGGTGGAGAACACCTTGGTGGGTTTGTGGAGCAAACTCGGCCGCCTGCGCTAACACCTTGAACCCGTTGAAATTTTTTTTCGTCGAGGGGGTTGCAAGGTTAAAAGAATGAAGACATAATGGCGCCCATCGAAACGCAGCGAACTTTGAAAAAGGTTCAGTGTTTCAAGGGGATAGCAAAGCGCAAGCTGCTATGTCCGACTTTGAGGCCGAGTAGCAAAGTGGTTATGCTCCGGATTGCAAATCCGTCTACGCCGGTTCGATTCCGACCTCGGCCTCCACCATTCGAAAGCCCCGCAGATTAACGTCTGCGGGGTTTTTCTTTGCGCGTCAAAAAATGCCAAACGTTCCTAAACTAAAGGCAGCCCTACGCCTGATGCCTGTCAGTTAAGCGTT